>SKQI01000114.1 GCA_007119095.1 Wenzhouxiangella sp.
CCATCGCTTCAATATCCTTGTCGCTCAAGGCGGCAAAGACCGCCATACTGTTCCCCTTCGAAGGCCCGAGGCTGGCGGCAAGCTGGCGGGCTGCCGCCGGATTGTGTGCCACATCGACCACGACCAGTGGCTTGGACCTGATCACTTGTTGCCGTCCAGGTACTCGCGCCGACTGGAGGCCCAGAGCATAGGCATGGGACGGCAGCGGGCACCGTTCCTTCAATGCGATCGCCGCCAGCACGGCACAGGCAGCATTATCCACTTGGCCACGGCCTGCCAGCGACGGCTGCGGCAGCGTCAGGCTCAGCTCATCGCCAAACAGACGAAAACCCTTGCCAGAACGGCGCGTCCGGAAATCACTGCCGATTGTTCTCACCCTGGCGCCCGTTGCCTGCAGGTCGTCGGCAAATCCGGATGGCAGACGACGCTCACCCACAATCAGCGTTTTCCCGGGACGGGCGATACCGGCTTTTTCACGGCCAATGGCCCGCCGTGTTCGGCCCAGCCATTCAGTATGATCCAGGCCAATGGAGGTCAGAACTGCCACATCCGGATCGACCACGTTGACCGCATCCAGCCTGCCACCCAGCCCCACTTCCAAAAGCAGCACATCCGGACGAGTGCCCGCTGCCAGAACCAGCGCGGCCAGGGTGATGTGCTCGAAGTAGGTCAGCACCACATCACCGCGGGCCTGCTCGACAGTCTCCAGCGCGTGCACGATCCCGGCCTCGGAGGCGGGCGCCTGGTCGATGCGAAAGCGTTCGGAGAAATGGAGCAGATGCGGCGAGGTATAGGCCAGTACGCGCTTGCCGCCGGCGCAATAGATGGCTTCCAGGTAAGCGACTGTGGAGCCTTTACCGTTGGTACCCGCCACGGTAACCACAGCCGTGTTTGACAAGTCCAGCGCCAATTTCGAAAAAACCTGCCTGACACGCTCCAGACCAAGGTCAACCCTGGCTTCCGGCGAACGCTGTTCCAGCCTGTCCAGCCAGGCCTCCAGCGTGGTTCGGATCAAGCCGCGCTCACGCTGTGCTTGAAGGCGTTTCAGAATCTGGCGCAGGCGTCTCAGACGCCGGCTCCAGCAACTCGCCCTCTCGTACCGGCGCCGGCCGCCGATCCATCAGCAGGCTCAGCAAGACATGGACCCGCTTGCGAAGCTCTCGGCGGTCGACGATTTGATCAATGGCACCCTTCTCGAGCAAGAACTCCGCGCGCTGAAACCCTTCCGGCAACTTCTCCCGCACGGTCTGTTCGATGACGCGAGGTCCGGCAAAACCAATCAGGGCATTCGGCTCGGCCAGGTTGATATCGCCCAACATGCCCAGGCTGGCCGACACGCCGCCGGTGGTTGGGTGGGTCAGTACGGAAATGAACGGCAGCCCTTGCTCGGACATGCGGGCCAGACCAGCCGATGTCTTGGCCATCTGCATCAGCGAAAACAGGCCTTCCTGCATGCGCGCGCCACCCGAGGCCGAGAAGCACACCAGGGGCAGTTCGCGCTCGAGGCACTCGTGGACGCCAGCCATGAACTTCTCACCCACGACTGATCCCATCGAGCCGCCCATGAATCGGAAATCGAACGCCGCTGCCACCAACGGCATTTCCAGCAAATGGCCACGCAGCACGACCATGGCGTCATTCTCACCGGTCGCCTTCTGGGTCGCCGCCAGTCGATCACGGTATTTGCGGGTATCGCGGAAGCGCAGAACATCCACCGGCACCAGCTCCGCACCGAGCTCGACTTGATCGCCCTCATCAAGAAAGGCTTCAAGCCTGGCCCGGCCGCTCAAAGACATGTGGTGTCCGCACTTGGGGCAGACGTGCAAGCTGCGCTCAAGCTCGGGCTGATACAGCACGGCATCGCAGGCCTTGCACTTGGTCCAGACCCCGTCCGGCACCTTGCGACTCTTGCCGCCCTCGGTCCGGATCCGGGCCGGCATCAATTTCTGAAACCAACTCATGTCGTTCTGACTGTCTGCTCTGCTTGGATCGGGACGCTATTGTCCATGGCATCGCGGACAGGGGCAAGAAAATCTCGGGTTACTGCCACCGCTTCCTCTGTTGAATCGCAGCGGTCCAGGCGGTCAACCAGCGCCGAACCAATGACCACGGCATCAGCCACCGCAGCCACCGCAGCGGCCTGAGCCGGCTCACGAATACCAAAGCCCACGGCCACCGGAAGATCGATATGGCCTCGCACTTTTTCGATCATTGGGGCCAAGGCATCCACGTCCAGGCTGGCCGCGCCGGTCACGCCCTTGATCGACACGTAGTAAACAAAACCACCGGCCAGGCGAGCAGCGTGGTCAAGGCGACGTTCCGTCGTTGTCGGGGCGACCAGGAAGATCTGATGAATACCCTGAGCCTGGAGCTGCTCCTTGAGTTCATCGGCCTCGTCTGCCGGACAGTCGACAATCAGCAGCCCGTCCACGCCGGCTTCGGCCGCTTCAGCGGCAAAACGCGCCGCACCGCGCCGCTCGATGGGATTGGCATAGCCCATCAGGATGACCGGGGTGTCGGCATCCTGGCGCCGAAACTCCCGTACCATGTCCAGCACCTGCTGTAGCCCAGTTCCTTGGGCCAGCGCCCGTTCATGGGCATTCTGAATCACCGGGCCGTCGGCCATGACGTCGGAAAACGGCATGCCAAGCTCGACCAGATCCGCACCCGCCCCGACTGCCGAATGCAGCACTGCAACCGTCGATTGCGGCTGCGGATGCCCAGCCGTCACATAGGGAACCAGCGCTACTCTACCGGCGCGCTTGAGCTCGGCAAAACGTCGATCTATGCGATTCAAAACTCTATTCCTTCCACTTCGGCAACGGTATTGATGTCTTTGTCTCCCCGGCCGGACAGGTTGACCAGCACGATCTGGTCCTTCGGCAACTCTGCGGCCAGCTTGAGCCCGTAGGCAATGGCATGCGCGCTCTCCAGAGCGGGCATGATGCCTTCGTTTCTGGTCAGGGCATGAAAAGCTTTCATGGCTTCAGCGTCACTAATCCCGACATAGCGCGCCCGGCCGCTGTCTTTCAACCAGGCATGCTCAGGCCCGACGCCCGGGTAGTCGAGGCCGGCTGACACCGAGTGGGTGTGCCTGATCTGACCGCTGTCGTCATCCAGCAGGTAGGTTCGGCTGCCGTGCAGGACGCCGACCCGCCCGGCGCAAAGGCTGGCGGCATGTTCAAGGCCGGACAAGCCGCGACCCGCCGCTTCCACTCCGTACATGGCAACGTCAGTATCTTCGATGAACGGATGAAACAGGCCGATGGCGTTGGAGCCGCCTCCGACACACGCAACCAGGGCATCCGGCAGACGACCGTACTCGGTCAGCATCTGGGCCCGCGCTTCACGCCCGACAACTGCGTTGAAGTCTCGCACCATCGCCGGGTACGGATGCGGACCGGCCACCGTGCCAAGAATGTAAAAGGTATCGTCGACGTTCGTCACCCAGTCGCGCATCGCTTCGTTCAGCGCATCCTTGAGCGTGCGTGATCCAGACTCCACGGCGACAACTTTGGCGCCGAGCAATTTCATCCGATAGACATTGATGGACTGGCGCCGAACATCTTCAGCCCCCATGTACACGACACATTCCATCCCCAGCCTGGCGGCGATTGTCGCCGAAGCCACACCGTGCTGGCCGGCGCCGGTCTCGGCAATCACGCGGCGTTTGCCCATGGCACGGGCCAGAAGACCCTGGCCGACAGTGTTATTGACCTTGTGCGCACCGGTATGATTGAGATCTTCACGCTTCAGTACGATGCGTGCCCCACCCACTTGTCGAGTCAGATTTTCGGCCAGATACAAGGGCGAGGGACGACCGACGAAATGGGCCAGATCCCGGTCCAGCTCGGCAAGGAAGTCCGGATCTTTCAGATAAAACCGCCAGGCCTCGTCAAGCTCTTCCAGCGCCGGCATCAGCGTTTCGGACACGAATCGCCCACCGAAGACGCCAAAGTGCCCGCCTGCATCAGGCAGCGTTTCCGCTTGCTTGAGTTTCAATGCCTGTTCAACCATTTCGTACGGCCTCTATGAATCGTTTGATCAGCTTACCATCCTTGATACCAGGGCGGATTTCCACCCCGCTCGAAACATCAACTCCCGCAGGACCCAGCTGCCGACAGGCTTCCGCCACGTTATCCGGCTCCAGCCCACCGGCTAGAATCCATGGCCGCTGCAAGGGCGGAACCTGAGTCCAGTCGAATACCTGACCAGAGCCCCCAAGCTGTCCGCTGGCATGTGAATCCAGCAGCAGCGCATCCGCGCGCCTATGCTGCTCCCAGTCGGCGTTGGCGTCGGCCATGGCAATCGCCTTGATCCAGGGCCTGCCGAAGACTGCGCAGTAATCCTCGCTTTCACTACCGTGAAACTGCAACCAGTCCAGCCGAACGTGACTCAGGCAACGCCTCACTTCCTGGGCGGGCTGATCCATGAACAAACCCACCCGATTGACGAACGGCGGCAGGGCCGAGCAGATGCTGGCTGCACGGCTTAGCTCAACGCAGCGAGCGGACCGTTGCACAAACACCAGACCAATGGCATCCGCACCGGCCTCGGCAGCCGCCAGCGCATCTTCAACTCGGGTAATACCGCAGATCTTTACTCGAATCATTGGGCTACCGATCTGTCGTCTGGCGGGAAATCAATTCGATCGTTCACCGGCAAGCCTGGGTAATCGGGGTACGCAGGCGCCATAAAATACAATCCGTCAGCCGGTGCCGTTGCACCCGCCCGGGTTCGGTCCGTCAAGGCCAGCAATGTCTGCATCCAGTCGACCGGACGTTCACCGCGGCCGATGGTCATCAGGCTGCCGGCGATGTTTCGGACCATATGGTAGACAAACGCGTTGGCTTCAATGTCAAGAACAACTTCATCGTCATGCCTTGCAACGGAAATGGCGTGCACGCGCCGCACCGGTGACCGGGCCTGACACCCCACGGCCCGGAAACTGGAAAAGTCATGCTCCCCCAGCAAGGCCTGAGCAGCCTGGTGCATCAGGTCGGCATCCAGCGGTCGACGACACCAGGCCACTCGGCCGCGATCGACCGCCGGCCTCACCCAGCGATTGAGAATGCGATATCGGTAGCGTCGTCGACGGGCCGAGAAACGCGCGTGGAACTGCTCGTCAACCGGCCGAACCCAAAGCAGGCTGATGCCAGGATGCAGGCCGGTATTGGCGCCCAACACCCATGATCGCTCGCTGCGATGGGACTGGGTATCGAAATGAATGACCTGGCAGAAGGCGTGCACGCCGGCATCTGTCCGACCGGCACAGTGCACGGTGATCGGATGATTCGCTACCCGCGAAAGGGCCTGCTCTACGCAGGCCTGCACTGTTGGCGACTGGCGCTGGCGCTGCCAGCCGAAAAAACCGCTGCCGTCGTACTCGACGCCCGCCGCCAGGCGAATCGGACTCAAAATCTATTCAATGTCGTCTAGCAGCTTGCGCGCCTGCTCTTTCATCCTGGCCGAACCACCGGCAAGAATTTCTTCAAGCAGCGTTTGCGCGGATTCCGGGTCATCCATCGACAGGTAGGCACGGGCCAGGTCGAGTTTGACTTCAGCATCGTCATCGGCCAGGTCACCGTCACCATCAGGCTCATCGACTGTTTCTTCGCTGTCCGCTTCCGAGTCGAGCTCCGATTTCCGGTCATCGTCATCGCGGAGGAACGCTTCCAGTTCCTCATCCGGATCCGCGGCCGCCTCATCAGAAGAAACAGGCTCAGCGCTGTCGTCTGCAGAAAAGTCCAGATCTTCTTCATCCAGGGCATCGGCGGCACCAAGCAGGTCACGTTCAAAGTCACCCATGTCAGCATCGTCTATCTGGACTTCGGAACCAGACCCATCTTCACCGGCCTTGTCGAACGGCAAATCCTCAACCGAGCGCTCCTCGGACGCATCCGAGTCAGACTCGCGACCACGACCTGAAAAGTCAAAATCAAAGGCCTGTTCAGCGCCGCCTTCTTCGACAGAATCAGCGGAAGCCTCATCTTCGTCCAACCGCTCGGAAAGTTCGGCAAGATCCAGGTCAACGCCTTCAATTTCCTCCCCTCGCCGGGCAGGCTCACCAGCATCGCTACCGGAACGCTCGTCTTCTTCGTCAGTTTCGAAGATAGCGCGATCAGCATCGAAGTCATCATCGACGTCGATCTCTGCTTCCATCTCGTAATCGTCAGCAGACTGCGAATCCTGCTCCAGAATACCGAGCATTTCACGCGTCCGATCGTCGAGACCATCTTCATCGTCATCCGCTTTTCGGGCGGTTTCCGGCGGCGTCAGCAGTGGATGGTCAGGCGCGCTGGAGGCGGCCAGCGTCAATGCTTGTTGCCAGGCCGCATCGTTGTCGTCATTCACATGCTTGTACATGTCATCCAGAGCCGCAGAGAACGCCGCCGTGTCATCCTTGTCGGCCAACACGCGCAGCAGGGCGAGGTGAGCCGCCAGATCTTCTGGTCGCGACGCAACCCGGGCCCGAGCTCTGGTCAGGGCAATACCCGCATCGTCACCGCCGCGCTTGGCAGGCGCCGTTCTGCCACGCCCCAGGAAGAGCCAGCCCAAAATCGCGACAATCAACAAAACACCCAATACCAGGACCGCCCAGAGCCAGATCGGCCAACCTGCTTGCGGCTCGGCAAGCTCTGCGGTGGGCGCTTCCGAGACGGCGGGCGGCTCATCGACCACGGCCGGCTCGCTGATCAAGGACGCTTCGTCAGTCTGGTCAAGCGCTACAGTCTCATCAGCTTCGGCAACTTCGGCTAGCTGCCGCTCGGCCTCTTCGCGCGCTCGACGGGCTTCCCGAAGACGCATTTCAAACAGCGCCATTTCTTCATCAGCTATTGCCAAACCGGCCACATCGCCGCTTTCTATCGCCGAGCGAATGCTTTCGATATCGCGATAAAACAGGTCGGTTTCCAACTCATCCGCATACATCTGGTCTTCCAGACGCCGCAAACGATCGCCAGCCTCCTGGACCTGCTCTGGCGAAGCCACGGGGCCATCGTCGATACCTTCCTGCTCCGGTGGAACCACCTCGAGGCGATGGACGACCTCCGGCGGCAGCGGCTCGGGCTCCGGTTCGGGCGCCCGCTCTACAGCAGGGACGGCGGCATCGGCAACGACAGGCACTTCGGCAGCCCGGACCTCCTGCTGCCAGACCTGCATCTGCTCGCGGATACGCCTGTCTGCCTCGGCAGCGGAAGTCGCTCGAACCGCGGACACATCCGGCATGGTCAGTTCAGCACCGCGGCGCAGCCGATTGACATTGCCGCCGATGAAGGCCTGCGGGTTGCGCTCAAAAATCGCCAGCATGACCTGACTCATCGTCAGGCTCGTATCCGGCCGCCAGGCCATGGCAACGCCCCACAAGGTCTCACCCGCGCCTATCGGACCAACGACGCCCTCTCTCGCTACTGGCTCAGAATCAACCACCGGATCAGGGCGTTCAGTCGGCGCCGGACGGGGTGCCGGGGCTGGACGCGCCGGCACTGGTCTCTCTACCGGCTCTGGTGCCGCCTCGGGTGGCGCCTCTTCGACGACAGGCCTGCGCGGCGGTGCAACATCGACCAGCGGCGGATCCAGAAACAAGGTGTATTCACGTAAAACCCTGCCGCTCGACCAGCGCGCATCGACCAACACCTGGACAACAGGATCATTCACGCTCCTGCGCGAACGAATACGCAGCTGCGGCGGATCAACACGGCGATCAATCGTAATCTCCAAGCCCAGTGAGAGGGCATCTGCGGGCACACCCAAGCGCTCATGGTCGCCCGGCGTGGCCGGGGCAACGGTCAAGGTGTCCAAAGCCATTTCGTCTGCTTCCAGCAGGCGCACCGAGATATCCAGGGGCTGGCCAAGGTATGACCCCACCCGCGCTTCGCCGAGGCCAAGCGCCCGCAAGGCATCTGTCGGGAGTGTCAGCAGTGCCAGTCCCATGGCACCGAGCAACAAGGACTTCAAAGTCAGAAAACGCATGGGCGCAGCCACCTTTTAGACCGGCGAATTATCGATATTTCAAAGGAGTATACCAATGCCTTCACAAAATAAGAAACCTGAGACTTGGCAATGCCTGAGCGACAGTGCGTACCCTGGCAGTCAGTTTTGATGGCGGCCCGCGACCAGCAACTCTGCGATTTGAACTGCATTGAGCGCGGCACCCTTGCGAACATTGTCAGCAACCACCCAGAAATCAATACCTTGGGGATGACTCAAGTCCCGTCGTAGCCGACACACCCAGACATCGTCCTTGCCGGTAGCGTGGGTCAACGGGGTCGCCAGCTCAGTTCCGGAAAGCAAGCTTACGCCGGGCGAGGATGCCAGCACGGCGGATATTTCGTCTACCGAAATTGGCTTGACAGTCTCCAGGTGGACCGCTTCACCGTGACCGATGAAGACCGGCACGCGGACCGCCGTTGCGTTGACCAGGATGTCAGCACTGCTCAGGATACGCTGGGTTTCGCGGTGCATTTTCATTTCTTCGCGGGTATACCCGTTGTCTTCGAAAACGTCGATTGCCGGCAGCACATTGAAGGCGATCGGCAGATCGAAGACCTCCGGCTCGGGGTCGCGGAAATTGAAACGATCGGCGCATTGCCGTCCCAGCTCCTCCATCGCTGCACGCCCGGCACCGGATACCGACTGGTATGTGCAAACGTTGATTCGCGCAACACCCGCCTTGCGGTGAATAGGGGCCACCGCCAGCAGCATCTGGATGGTCGAACAGTTAGGGTTGGCGATGATACCGCTTTCGAAATCCTTCAACACTTCGCCATTGACTTCGGGCACCACCAACGGCACTTCGGGGTCCATCCGGAAATGCGAGGTGTTGTCGATGACGATGCAGCCGGCCGCCGCGGCGCGCGGCGCATGCTCGGCCGACACGCTGCCACCGGCCGAAAACAGGGCAAAATCCCAGCCCTTGAAGTCGAAAGTCGCCAGATCATCAACCACCACCGACTTCCGTCCGAAAGACACCTCGCGCCCCACCGACTGGCTACTGGCCAGGGCAGCGATCTCGGCAATTGGAAATTTCCGCTCGGCCAGAATCTCGAGCATGGCCTCGCCGACGGCTCCGGTTGCGCCGACCACGGCGACGCGGTAGCCGTTTTGTGTGGGTGTTGTCATGGTGCTTGTAGATGCTTATTTGAGAAGCCAGGTCGAATGCTAACCGGGATGGGATGGGGAGGGGAAGAGGAGAAGGGAGGAAGGGGGGAAGAGGAGTTTTGGTGGAAACTGCTAGTGCAGCGATTCAATTGGACTGATGGCGTTGGATTCAACATGGACCCCTACAACTCATGAACCGATGAACCCGGAAACCGGAACCCGTGCCTTTATCCCGTCACCCGCGGCGTCTGTGCCGGCACGTCGCCACATTGAGCACGATGCAGCAGAATGTGATCCAGCAGGGTCAGGGCCAGCATCGCTTCGACGATGGGGACGGCGCGAATGCCGACACAGGGGTCATGGCGGCCGGTGGTGATGATTTCAACCGGTTTGCCCTCGGTATCCACGGTCCTGCCCGGCAGGCGCAGCGAGGATGTGGGTTTGAAGGCAACCGATAGTTCAACCGGCTGGCCAGAGGCGATGCCGCCAAGAATGCCGCCGGCGTGATTGGACAGAAAGCCTTCGGGGGTGATTTCATCGCGGTGTTCGGTGCCCTTGTGGGCAACGCTGGCAAAGCCTGCGCCGATTTCAACTCCCTTGGTTGCATTGATACTCATCATCGCCGCGGCCAGATCGCCATCGAGCTTGGCATAGACCGGTGCGCCGATGCCGACCGGCACACCGGTTGCCCGGGCCCGGACCAGCGCACCCACCGAATCACCGGATTTCCACAGCGCTTTCATGTATTCCTCCAGATCAGGAACACGCTTCTCATCCGGGCAGAAGAACGGGTTGTCGTTGATCACCGCGGCATCGAAGCTCTCATCGCAGACCAGTTCCCCGAGCTGCCCCAGCCAGCCGACAATCTCGACGCCGTAGTGCAGCTTCAGATACTTGCGCGCCAGCGCCCCGGCCGCCACCCGCATTGTCGTCTCGCGCGCCGAGGAACGGCCGCCGCCGCGGTAATCGCGGATGCCGTACTTGTGGTGATAGGTATAGTCGGCGTGTCCTGGCCGGAACTGGGCAGCAATTTTCGTGTAGTCCTTGGACCGGGCGTCGGTGTTGTAGATCAACAACGCGATCGGCGTGCCGGTCGTCTTACCCTCGAACATGCCGGAAAGAATCTGCACATCCTCGGCCTCCTTGCGCTGCGAGGTCCAGCGACTCTGCCCGGTCGCCCGCCGCATCAGCTCATCGCGGATCTCCTCAGCGGTGATTTCAAACCCCGGCGGAAACCCGTCAATCACACAACCAATCGCCGGCCCATGGCTCTCGCCGAAGGTGGTGACGGTCAGAACGCGGCCGAAGGAATTGGACATGGTCGGAGCCTGCAGGTTGGTAGCGATGATTAAAGATTCGTGTAATTGGGCCCCGAGCCACCCTCGGGCGTCACCCAGTTGATCACCTGATACGGATCAGCAATATCACAGGTCTTGCAATGCACGCAGTTGGCGGCGTTGATCTGGATGCGCTTGCCGGCCTCGTCCTCGACTTTTTCGTAGACATTGGCCGGGCAGAAACGGGTGCAGGGGTTGCCGTATTCCTCTTCACACTTCGTGAAACAGACGTCCGGCTCAACGATCTTCAGGTGAATCGGCTGGTCTTCGTCATGGGCGGTGGCGGCGAAGTAGACCGAGGCCAGGCGGTCGCGCGGCGGCAGCTCACGGTCGACCCAGTCGTACTCGAACCCATCCTGGTCCAGACGGCGGTATTGCTCATGGTCGGCATGGTTGCTCAGGGTGCGTGGCAGTCGGCCGCCGGTGACGGTCTCGATGGCCGCCGTGGTCATGCCGCGCCAGAAGCCCTTGTTGAAGCCCGGGCGAATATTGCGCACCTTCTTCAGCTCGGCGACGATGTCGGAAGCGCGCAGCCGCGCATCGAAGCCTTCGGCAGACAGCTTGTCGGCCAGGTGCTCGGCGGCCAGCATGCCGGATTTCATCGCCTGGTGGGTGCCCTTGATCTTGGGCACGTTGAGCAGGCCGGCCGA
>SKQI01000193.1 GCA_007119095.1 Wenzhouxiangella sp.
GGGATGTGGTTCTATACCTTGCTGGCTTCGCTGGGGCTGTTGTTTTCGTGGTTGTTGTACCGCTCGGAGAAGGGTCCGGGGGGGCATGGGTTGGAGACGATTACGACGAAGACCGGCGCGTAACTGGGGCGATTTTCGGTTTCCGGTTTCCGGGTTTCCCTTTACCCCTTCCTGATTGGCGTCGTGTCTCAGGAGGAGCTGGCAATCACTCCGATATTGAAACGTGAAAGCCGTCCTCGGGTGGGGGATTTCGCTGAAGGCCTCGCCACCGCGTCGAACTGAAGCGGAATTCACCGCCCGAGGACGGCCTGAACTGTATCGAAGCCCGGGAGCTGAGACACGACGCTAATCAGGTACCCCCTTACCCTTTTCCGTCTTACCTCCCCTCAATCACCGCTTTTGTCTCCCAGACCCCATCGTTTACGCGGGTAATCCAGGTATCGCCCAGCAAGATGTGATCTTCGGGGCTCATGCGGACGTGGATGCCGGAGACCGGGTCGATGTAGTCCAGTGATTCCAAGGCGGCGACCAGGCTGTCGACGGTCAGGTCGCGGCCGGCTTTTTCCAGGGCTTTGACCAGGGCGTAGGCGATGCTGTATCCGGTTTGCGCCATCGCGTCCGGGTCCTGGCCGTGGGCCTGGCGATAGGCTTCGATGAAGGCCGCTGATTCGGGGCGGTCTCGGAGGGTCTGGATGTCGGGTCCGGCCGAGGCGGCCCACATGCCTTCAGTCGCCCTGCCCGGCGCGCCGGATACGGCGGCGTGGAAGGCGGCGGTGGAGGCCAGCAGTTCGACTCCTTCCCAGTTCATATCGCGCACGCTCGATGCCACGGCCACGGTGGCGCGCACGGCCAAGCCCAGGATCAGCAGATCACAGTTGTTGGCGCGCTTGCGCGACAAGGTGCCGGAGAAGTTGGTCTCGTCAGGACGGTGCGAGGTAGCCGAGGCCAGGGTCAATCCCTCGTGGCGCGCGGCGGCGGATCGGGCTGCCTCGTGAATTTCCTCGCCGAAATCCGAAGGGATATACATGACGCACAGGCGCTCAAATTGCTCGCGCTCGTAAAGCCAGTCAATGGCATTGCCGACGTTGTGATAGTACGAAGCACTCAGGCTGAAGCGGCGCGAGAAGTCGCCGGCTTCGAGAATCGGCCGGGCCGGAGTCAGGGGAAACAGGCTGGGCACGTCATGGCGGTCCATGATCGGAAACGCAGCCAGGTTGTGGGGCGTGCCCAAGGTCAGCAACATGCCGAAGATTTCGTCGCGGATGACCAGCTTGTTGGCTGCCTGGGTGGCGCGCGGCACCTGGTAGCCGTGGTCTTCAACGATGTAACGAATGCGTCGACCGTGCACGCCGCCGGCCTCGTTAACCTGGTCGATGTAGAGGTTGGCACCGCGCAGGGCTGGGTTGGAAACAGCGGCAAACACGCCGGACAGATCATGCGCGCCGCCGAAGCGAATTTCGCTATCGGTCACGCCACGCACCCGATCTTCCCCGTCATCACCGCCGCCGCAACCCACCATCACCAGAACGACAGGGGCGATCAGCAAAGTCAACGTTCGTTTCATCGATTTCTCCTTAATCTCGATAGCGAGCGAGTTCAAAACGGGCGACCAGGCCGCGATGCACTTCGTCCGGACCGTCTGCCAGGCGCAGTGCGCGGGCGGCGGTCCAGGCAGCGGCCAGCGGAAAATCATCGCTCAAACCGGCACCGCCGTGGATCTGCATGGCCATGTCAATCACGCGCTGGGCCATCGAGGGTACGGCAACCTTGATCTGAGAGACCTCGCTCATCGACCTGACGATACCGCGATTATCGAGGCTCCAGGCGGCCTTGAGCACCAACAACCTAGCCTGCTCGATGGCAATGCGCGCATCGGCGATGCGCTCGGCATTGCCGCCCAGCTTGGCCAGCGGGCGTCCGAAGGCCTGGCGCTGCATGGCCCGTTGGCAGGCGAGCGACAGGGCGTGCTCGGCCAGGCCAATCAGGCGCATACAGTGATGGATGCGGCCAGGTCCGAGCCTGCCCTGCGCAATCTCGAAACCGCGCCCCGGTCCGGCAATGACGGCACTGGCCGGCAGCCGCACATCGGAAAACGACACTTCGCCGTGGCCATAGGGTGCATCGAGCATGCCCATGGCAGTGAGCATGCGTTCGACCTTGACGCCGGGCGTATCCAGCGGCACCAGGACCATGGAATGGCGATGGTGGCGATCGGCTTCCGGGTCGGTCAGGCCCATGAAAATGACAACCCGGCAGTCCGGATGGCCGATGCCGGTCGACCACCATTTTCGACCGTTCAGCACCACTTCGTCACCGTCGATGACGGCGGTGGCTTCCATGTTGGTGGCATCGGAGGAGGCCACGGCCGGTTCGGTCATGCAGAAGGCCGAGCGAATCTCGCCGCCCAGTAGCGGTTTCAGCCATTCGGCTTTCTGCGCCTCCGAGCCGTAGTGGTAGAGCACTTCCATGTTGCCGGTGTCGGGCGCGTTGCAGTTGAAGATTTCCGGGGCAATGAAGGAGCGGCCCATGCGCTCGGCCAGCGGCGCGTAATCCAGGTTGGACAGGCCCTGACCCAGTGCTTCGTCCGGCAGAAACAGGTTCCAGAGGCCGGCGGCGCGCGCCTTGGCCTTGAGTTCGGGAATGATCGGGAGTAGCTGCCAGGGGTCATTCAGTGCCGCCATCTGGCGATGCCACTCGGGCTCGATCGGCTCGACTTCCTCGCGCATGAAGCGATTGAGTTTCCGGGCCAGGTCAGTGGCTTTTTCGGATGGCGTGAAATCCACTACGCACCTCTCATCAAAGAAATTTCATCTGGTTGATTACGAATATAAAAAACAAAATCTTCGGAACGTAAAGAAGCTAAGACGCCAAGCAATATAAGCCATTAATTCTTTTGCGTCTTTGCTTCTTCGCGTTCAGAAGCTTTTTGTTTACGATTCATCAGTGAGCCCCGAAGTGGCCAAAGGCAGCTGCCGGGAATCCGCTTTGTAATGGTAGCAGTGCGACCGATTTGATTCCGAAAAGGGTGAGTTGGTTGAGGTGTCCGAGGGCAGCGGGTCTGCGGGCTCGGGCAATTCGATGACGCAGTTTGGGGGGCGATTGCGTATTTGACTGGTAAGCAACAATATGAAGCGCTTGGAAAAAGCGCCTGCGCTTGAATTCGATGTACCGAGCGCCCGATACAACCGCCGGCTCCTGCGAGCCGGCGGTTTTTTTGGTTCGGCCTACCTTATTCACCACCCTTGCGTCGCAATAGATAGAATGGTGAATTTGGTAGGCTCACGCCGTAGCGCGTTCGGCGCGCTTGCGCTCGTGTTCCTTGAGCAGGCGCTTGCGCAGGCGGATGTGTTCCGGGGTAACTTCCAGCAGCTCGTCGTCGGCTAGAAATTCCAGCGCCTGTTCCAGGCTCATCCGGATCGGCGGGGTCAGCAACAGGGCGTCGTCCTTGCCGGCAGCGCGGATATTGGTCAGCTTCTTGGATTTGAGCGGATTGACGATCAAGTCATTCTCGCGCGCGTGCAGGCCGATGATCATGCCCTCGTAAACCTCCTCGCCGGCGCCGACAAACAGTCGGCCTCGGTCTTGCAGGTTGAACAGCGAGTAGGCCACGGTCGTACCTTGCTCCATGCTGATCAGCGTGCCGTTGATGCGGCCGGCAATCTTGTCCGTGGCAGGGCCCCAATGATCGAAGACGCGGAAAAACAGGCCGGTACCGGCGGTCATCGTGCGATAGGCCGACTGAAAACCGATCAGGCCGCGAGCCGGGGCGATGTAGTCCAGGCGCACCCGGCCCTTGCCGTCGGGCTGCATGTCCTTGAGCTGGCCCTTGCGCTCGCCCAAGGCCTGCATGACCGCGCCCTGGTATTGCTCTTCCAGGTCCAGCACTACCGATTCCCAGGGTTCGCGCGTTTCACCGTCAATTTCGCGCTTGCGCACGCGCGGCCGTGACACGGCCAGCTCATAGCCTTCGCGGCGCATGGATTCAATCAGCACCGACAGGTGCAATTCACCACGACCGGCAACCTCGAACTGGTCAGGGTCGGCGGTATCGGACACCTGCAGGGCGACGTTATGGCTGGCTTCCTGGTACAGCCTGGCGCGCAGCTGGCGGCTGGTCAGATATTTGCCTTCACGGCCGGCGAACGGCGAGTCGTTGACCTGGAAAGTCATGTGAATGGTCGGCTCGTCAACGCTCAGCGGCGGCAGGGCTTCGACGTGGGCCGGGTCGCAAAGGGTATCGGAAATACCGATCGGTTCCAGGCCGGACACACCGATGATGTCGCCAGCGGCCGCCTCAGGGATCTCTTCGCGCTTGAGCCCCTTGAAGCCGAGCACCTGCAGCACCTTGCCGGCGCGCTTTTTGCCTTCGCGGTCAACCACTGCCACTGGCTGGTTAGTGCGAATGCGGCCGCGGCGAATTCGACCAATGCCGATCAGGCCGACATAGGTCGAGTAGGACAGGCTGGTGATCTGCATCTGAAAGGGGCCGTCGGGATCAACCGGAGGGGCCGGCACATGCTCGATCAGGGCCTCGAACAACGGCGCCAGGTCGCCTTCGCGCACGCTTTCGTCCAGTCCGGCATAGCCGTTCAAGCCGGAGGCGTAGATCACCGGGAAATCCAGCTGCTCGTCGGTCGCGCCAAGCTTGTCGAACAGGTCAAAGGTCTGGTTCAGCACCCAGTCCGGGCGCGCGCCGGGCCGATCAATCTTGTTGATCACCACGATCGGCTTGAAGCCCATGGCAAAAGCCTTCTGGGTAACAAAGCGGGTTTGCGGCATCGGCCCGTCGACGGCATCCACCAGCAGCAGCACCGAATCGACCATGGACAAGACGCGCTCCACTTCGCCGCCGAAATCGGCGTGACCCGGGGTGTCGACGATATTGATTCGCCAATCGCCCCAGTTGATGGCGGTGTTCTTGGCCAGGATGGTAATGCCGCGTTCGCGCTCCTGGTCCTCGGAGTCCATGACCCGCTCGGTCAGTCGCTCGTGGGCGGCAAACTCGCCGGACTGGCGCAGCAGTTGATCAACCAGGGTGGTCTTGCCGTGGTCAACGTGGGCAATGATGGCGATGTTGCGAAGCTTCATGAGGGCACTGAAAAAGAAGGCAGCCCGCCATTATGCCCGAAGGCCGAAGCCTATAGGAAATAATCGCTACTCATCCAGACCGCTCTCGACCGGGGATTTCAGGAGCCGCTATCCACCGCCGGCGGCGGCAGCGGCTCGGCGCCCCGCCCCTGGCGCAAGCGCAAGGCATTCCGATAGCATTGGGTTGCCGCTTCAAGCTGACCCGAGCGATCAAGAATTCGACCCAGCGCCGCATAGGCCTGCTCATCCGGGCGCTGGGCCAGGGCTGCCTCCAACGCTTCCCGGGCCTTTTCATAATGCCGGGCATCCAGGTAGAGCATGCCAAGCGCGTACTTGACACCCCCATGTTCCGGTTCCTGCCTTGACCAACGCTCGCAGTCGGCGATACGCGCAGCCCGGTTGTCGTCATCAGCCTGGGCGTAGAGGCGCAGGGCTTCATCATCCAGACTGTGGTCCAGGAACCGTTTCAGCGCCGGACCACCAAGACCGGGCTGGCCCAGCTCGCCTGCTCTCCTCGCATAGGCCAGGACGATGTCTCGGGATTTGCGCTGGCGACGCCCCATGGCCTGCAACGCCTCCTCCAGTTCGGCAATGTCCACGGCGTGGTCGATTTCGCGTACGGCAGCATGCACGACCAGCGCATCGGCGCGCTCTGCATCGATCATGCCGGCCTTGCGTACCGCAGGCGCCAGCAGGCGCACATCGCGCCAGCGCTCGAGCTCCTGATATGCCTGCAGCAACAGTCTCAATACGCCGGTATGGCGAGGTTTGCGCAGGTGCAGATCTTCAAGCACGGGGACCGCTTCATCGGTGCGGCCCTCGCCAGCCAGCAGCCGGGCGCGAGCGAGATTGGTGACGAAATGGCGACGCCCAAAGCGGCGATCGGCCAGTTTCAGCCAGCGATCACGGCCAGAACGATCCGCCTGGCCCTGGGCTGCGCGTGCTGCGGCCAGGTAGCCGGCAGTGCTTGATCGATATGTCATTGACCGCGTCAAGGCCTTTTCAGCGCGCTGCCAGTCACCCTCAGTCAGGGCCAGCAAGCCATCTTCGAGCTGCTGACGCGCCCTGCGTTCGCGGGCCGTGCGCCAGACGCGACCCGGCAGGCGGATCAAGCCGAACAGCAGCGACAGCGCTACCCATGCCAGCAGCACCAAGGCGGCCAGCGCCAGCAGCGACATCTCGATGCGCCAAGGGCCGAAGTCCAGCATCACGTAACCCGGGTCCTGCAGCAGGCGCGGAGCAAGCAAGGCTGCCAGCAGCAGCGCCAGCAGGACAAGAAAAACCAGCAGCAGTCGCTTCACGCCGAGTCCAGCTGCGACTGCAGGGCCCGCAGGGCCTGCCCAAGACCATCGGGAGCCTGCGGAGCCTGCAATGATTGCAGTTCGCGCAGCCGCTCGCTGGCTTCACTGACATCAGCATCTGAATCGTCGAACCATTGTTCCATCAAGTCCAGGGCAGCACCCAGCTGATGACCCAATTCGACCAGGTTGCGCCGAACCAGGGCAAGCTCGGCAGCGACCAGGCGCAAACGCAGCTGCTCGCGCAGGCTGTCCAGCACCTCATCGGGCAAGGCAAGCTCATCCCGCCGGCTGACCGTAAACAAGCGCCCCAGGGCCGAGCGCATGTCGGCAAGCCAGCCGCTGCCGTCGGCTTCCAAGTCAGGCGCTGGGTCAGCAGCCTCGGAGGTGGTGCGCAGGGGCCATGCCGAAGTGGAATCGGCCATCCGAGTCAGGCGTACCTGCCAGCGGGCCCAGTCGGGTTCGCGAGCTGCTTCCAGGCTGTCCATTTCGGCGGCCAGCAATCGCCGGACCTGGCCCAGTCTCGGGTCGTCAACGGCGCGGACCAAACGCTCGGCGCGTTCATAGGCCCCGCGTGCCGCAGACCAGTCACCGCCCAGCTCGGCACGTTCCTGACCGAAGCGCAACAGGGAAGCGGCTTCCAGCAGGCGCAGCCGGCGCTCGAGCTCGCGATCAACCTCGCGCTGCTGACCTTCCTGCTGCCAGAGCTCCTGGAGCTGAGCCCCAAGCTCGGTTTCAAGTTCGTCGAGACTGCGTGCCTGGCGCTCAACAAGACTGGATAATTCGCTCCTGCTGGAAGCGGCCTGATCCAGTTGATCAATCAGGCCTTCGCGCTCGACCGCAGCCGCCTCAAGCGTCTGCTCTGTGCGCTCGAGCCGGTCACTCAGCTCTTCCAGGGCCCGCTCAAGATGCTGCTCGACAGCTTCCACTGAAGCCTTTGAAGCAAAATCCTCTCCTTCGGGCTCTGAATCAAGCCATGGGTAGCTGGCCAGACCAAGGGCCATCAAAGCAACCACGGCAACCAGCCACAAACCAAAGCCACCGCCTCGGGCTCTGTTCGATGAAGACGGGGGTGCGGGCCTACCCTCGGACTCAGACTTAACTTCAGAAGCACTGAGGTCATCGGAGTCGCTGGTGGAATCTTGCCCATCCGAACGCTGTTTGTTGTTGTCGGGGTCTGTATGGTCGTCTGCGCTCATGCCTCGCGCCTGCCAAGCAATGTATCCATGCCTGTCAGATTACCGTAACTCAACCCCGCTTGTTTGATCTATTCCCGGCAAAAGGCCACTTGCCAAAACGATAGCTCACCTCGGGGAACAGCAACGCTGCATAGCCTCCATCATGGCTGCATCATCCGCCCCCCCGGCCAGGACGACCTGACGACAACCCAATTTCGTGGCCATCTCCGCCACCCGCGGCGATGGCGCAACCATCGAAGCGCCCTGCAATTTCTGCCACTGCTCTGCTGTGAGTTGCTGCCGCAGCCCAAGCAAGGCACCGGCGCTGGCGAGCAGACAGACTGGCCGATCCGCTCGATCCAGCGCTTGCAGTGCTTGGGCGGAGATTTGGCGAGGAAGTCGTCTGTAAACGTGCAGGCTGTGAACGCTTGCGCCCCGCTTGCTCAGCTCACTGGCCAAGGTCTGCCGTCCGCCAGCCGCGGCCAGGATCAACACGCGTTTTTTTGCCACCTGCCCCAACGCCGGCAGCGCCAGCATGGCTTCGCTATTGCCAACAGCATCAGGACAGATGATTTTCCGGAGGCCCAATGTCAGAGCAACCTCCCGGGTCCCTGGACCGGGAACAATAACCGGGCAAGCTGACAGATCGTCGACACCGAATAGCTGGACAGCTTGGCGAACCCCTTCTGCGCTAGTGAAGATGATTCGGTCACAGGGCAGCACGCGCTTGAATGAGGCCAACAACTGCGCAGGATTCTCCGGCTCATCCAGGCGCAGTGGGCATGCATCGACTGCCATCCAGCCTGCCGCCCGCAAGCGCTCAAGCAAACGGGTGCCTGCCGCTCCGCTGCGAGTAACAAGAACCGTATTCAATGGCGGTGGCTCAGCTTGATCAGCTTGCATTGACCCGACAACCCAGTAGAAGCAAGGTGAAGCCCAAAGAAAAAGCCCGCTGAAATCAGCGGGCTTTTCTGTGTAACATCCGGGCGCCTGATACAACTCGCCAAAGTGCTGGGGGCTTGCGTGTTGGCGTTGGCAGTAGGGGGACGCACCTCAGCAGGAAGTACCGTGGATGGCGCCCGGAATTCAAATCGTTTTAGAACCCCTTCGTGACTGCGTGAATGTACTTTGCCAGAGCCAAAGCCGTTTGTCCAGCCCTGACCGGAAAAAAAATCCGTGGCCTGCTTCACAGTTGCTCGAGAATCTCGGCGCCGCCCTTGTCGAGCAGCTCCCGCGCTGCCAGCTGGCCCAGTTCTGCTCCTTGATCAATCCCGCCTCGCAGTTCGGCATCAAGACACTGCCGGCCATCACCGCTGGCCAGACGCGCCCGCACATGCAGCTGTTCACCCACCTGCTCTGCCAGCGCCGCCAGCGGCATCCGACAGTCACCACCCAAGGTGGCAACGACCGCTCGCTCCGCGACCACTGATCTCATTGTTTTGTCGCAGTGGATAGCCTGGAGGCAGTCTCGAATCCGCTGATCCTCTGCTCGACACTGAACCACGATCACGCCCTGGCCGGGCGCCGGGAGAAACGCCGGAGGCTCGAGCCTTGATCGATACGGCAACTCCAGAGCGAGACGGTCAATCCCCGCTGCAGCCAGGATCACGGCATCGACCTTGCCGGCGGTCATCAGCCCAAGGCGCGTTTCCACATTCCCCCTTACCGGCACCACCGTCAGATGAGGAAAACTCCTCAGCAGTTGGCTCTGCCGCCGCAGGCTCGAGGTCCCGACACGACTGCCCGGGACCAGATCTGACGGCGCAAGACCGTCTTTCTGCAACCAAAGATCGCACCAGTCTGCTCGCGGCAGCATCGCGACCAGATCGACACCCGGCGGCGATTGCGCTGGCACATCCTTCAGCGAGTGCACGGCAATGTCCGCCAACCCCTCCAGCAAGGCGGTTTCGAGTTCCTTGAGAAAAAGCCCCTTGCCACCGATTTCAGTCAGCGAACGATCCAGCACTTCATCGCCACGCGTACTCATCGGTACCAGCTCCACCAGCAAGCCCGGGTGAGCCCGTCGCAAGCCTTCGGCCACGTGTTCGCTTTGCCACATTGCAAGCCGGGACTTGCGGGTGGCAATTCTCAGTTTGTCCATTCAGGTTTGTCCCATGTCCTTGAGTTGACGACGCACCTGGGCCAGGTTACGCCGGCTCACCTCAGGCGCGCAGTCGACGTCGGCCACCTCGACATGATCGCGCCCAGCAGGGTCACGAAACATGCCGCGCAGATGCATTCTTGAAACCAGCGCATTGCGGTGAACGCGCAAAAATCGGTGCGGAAAGCGCTGTTCCAGATTAACCAGCGATTCCTCGAGCAAATGTACGCCGTTGACATGGTGAACGCTGGTGTACTTGTCTTCAGCAAGCAAAACACGAACGTCAGTCAACGGCACCATGGTGACGCGGTCGCCGAGTCGGGCGTTGAGCGAAGGATGCGTGGCGGCCTCGTTGACAAGCTCAGAGCGAACCCGCGTCAGGGTCCGCAGCAATCTTTCTCGCCGCACCGGCTTGACCAGGTAATCCACGGCCTCAAGTTCGAACGCCTGAACGGCATATCTCTCGAATGCCGTCACGAACACCACCGCCGGTGGCCGCTCCAGGCGACGAAGAGACTGAGCGAGCTCGAGACCACCAAGACTGGGCATTTCCACGTCTAGAAACACGACATCCGGTTCCAGCTCGCGGACCGCTGTCAACACTTGATCCGATTCCGAACACAGGCCAAGCACATGGCAATCATCGAGCTCGTCGATCAGGCGCTTGAGCCGCCGCAGCGCCGGCTGCTCATCATCAACCAGCAGCGCGCCCAGGGAATTACTCATTGCCAGATCGACTTCAGCCAGGCATCAATCGCCTGGATTTCCTCCATGCACACCGAATGCGGCATTGGCCAGGTATTCCACTGCACTTCATGCCCGGCATCGGTAAGCTGCCTGGCTGCAGCCTCGCCCAGCGCCATTGGCACCACCGGGTCCTGCTGGCCGTGGCCGATGAATACCGGCACGCTCTTGGAAGCCGGGCTGGACCACTGGTCCAGACTCTGGCCTTCCAGCAGGTAGCAGGACAGGGCCAGGATCCCGCCCAGCGGCTCCGGCCGCGCCAAGCCGCAGCGCAAGGCAATCGCCCCGCCCTGCGAAAAACCCGCCAGCACCAGATTCTCGGCGGCAATCCCCGAATCGAGCTGCGCGTCGATCACCCGGTCAACGGCAGCCAGCGAGGCATGAATACCGGCCTGGTCCTGATCGCGGTCTATTTGCATTCCGAGGATGTCGTACCAGGCACGCATCGCCATACCGCCATTGATGGTCACCGGCCGCACCGGCGCATGCGGAAACACGAACCGCACCGGCCGGGCGGAAGCCGCGCTCAAGTGGGGTACAATCGGCTCGAAATCATGGCCGTCAGCGCCCAGGCCGTGGAGCCAGACCACCGCATGCTGCGGGTCGGAACCGGTCTCGACGACAACGGCATCCAGTAAATCGCTTTTGGAA
>SKQI01000168.1 GCA_007119095.1 Wenzhouxiangella sp.
GGCGCCGTCCTCGGGTGGGGGATTCCGCTTCAGTTCGACGCGGTGGCGAGGCCTTCAGCGAAATCCCCCACCCGAGGACGGCTTTCAAATTTCGAGCTTGGAGTGATTGTCAGCCCTTGCTGGGACACGGCCAAGCAGGAACTAAGAGCTCAATCGGACTCGTCGTTGAAGCCGTGCTGGCCCGATTCGGTTGGCTCCACGGCCAGGCGCTGGGTCATCAGCACGGCCTGGGTACGGTTGCTCACGCCAAGCTTTCGAAAGATGGCGGTCATGTGCGCCTTGACGGTTGCTTCCGAGATGTCGAGGTCATAGGCAATCTGCTTGTTGAGCAGGCCTTCGGCGACCATCATCAGCACCCGGAACTGCTGCGGGGTGAGTTCGCCGATGCGCTCGGCCACCTCGAGTTCATCGGCACCGGTGCCGTTGCCGGAGCGGTCGAGATCGGCTGACTGCCAGATATCACCGGCCAGCACGGTCTGCAAGGCGGCACGAATTTCATCAACCGAGGCTGACTTGTGAATGAACGCGGCCGCGCCATGGTCCATGGCCCGCTGCATGACAACGGGATTGTTGTTGGCTGAGATCACACACACCGGCAGTTCCGGATGATGTGCGCGCAGGTAAATCAGGGCCGAGAAACCCTGCACGCCAGGCATGTGCAGATCCAGCAGCACCAGGTCAGCGCTGGAATGCTCCCGAGCCCGCTGCTCAAGATCCGCCATATTGCCCGCCTGGATGATCTCCACATCCCCCAGCGCCTGCTTCAATGCCAGACCCAGCGCCTCCCGAAACAGCGGATGGTCATCAGCAACAATCACCTGGATCTGGGTCATGGCCCGGCACTCGGTCAGCGATTGCGGCGCTTGTCGATCAGGTCGTCGACGACCGCCGGTTCGGCCAGGGTTGAAGTGTCGCCCAGGTTGCTGAAGTCGTTTTCGGCGATCTTGCGCAGGATGCGGCGCATGATCTTGCCCGAGCGGGTCTTCGGCAGGCCGGGAGCGAACTGGATGAAGTCAGGCTTGGCAATCGGGCCGATTTCGCTCCTTACAAACTGGCTCAACTCGCCGAGCAGTTCATCGCTGGGCTCGACGCCGGCGGTCAGGGTGACATAGGCGTAAATGCCCTGGCCCTTGATATCGTGCGGGAAGCCGACGACCGCCGCCTCGGAGACGGCCGGATGAGCGACCAGGGCTGATTCGACTTCGGCCGTGCCCATGCGGTGGCCGGAGACGTTGAGGACGTCGTCCATGCGCCCGGTAATCCACCAGTAGCCGTCTTCATCGCGTCGGGCACCGTCGCCGGTGAAATAGACATTCTCGAAAGTGGCAAAGTAGGTCTGGTAGAAGCGCTCATGATCACCATAAACGGTGCGCATCTGGCCGGGCCAGGAATCCTTGATGATCAGCGCACCTTCATTGGCACCTTCCAGCGGCTTGCCTTCGGTATCGACCAGCGCCGGCTGCACGCCGAAGAAGGGACGGGTGGCCGAGCCGGGCTTTAAGTCGGTGGCGCCGGGCAGGGGGGTGATCAGAATGCCGCCGGTTTCGGTTTGCCACCAGGTATCGACGATCGGGCAGCGACCGTCGCCGACGACGTGGTAATACCACTCCCAGGCCTGCGGGTTGATCGGTTCGCCAACGCTGCCAAGTACCCGCAGGCTCTTGCGCGAGTATTTCTTGACCGGCTCGTCGCCGTCGCGCATCAGGGCACGAATGGCCGTGGGTGCGGTGTAGAAGCTGTTGACCTGGTGCTTGTCGACCACCGCCCAGAAGCGCGAGTTGTCGGGGTAGCTTGGCACGCCTTCGAACATCAGGGTGGTGGCGCGGTTGGCCAGCGGGCCGTAGACAATGTAGCTGTGGCCTGTTACCCAGCCGACGTCAGCCGTGCACCAGTAGATGTCGCCGGGCTTGTAATCAAACACCAGCTCGTGGGTCATGGCTGCATACAACAGGTAACCGCCCGAGGTGTGCAAAACACCTTTGGGCTTGCCCGTGGACCCTGACGTGTAGAGGATGAACAGCGGGTCTTCGGCGCTCATCTCTTCCGGCGGACAATGCGGCTCGGCGGCTTCGGTGAGGTCTTCGTACCAAAGGTCGCGGCCGGATTCCCAGGCAATGTCGCCTCCGGTGCGCTTGACCACGATGACTTTCTCCACGGTGGTGACTTCGTCGAAGGCCAGAGCCTTGTCGACATTCTTCTTCAATGGCACGCGCTTGCCGCCGCGCAGACTTTCATCGGCGGTGATCACCACCGATGACTGGCAGTCAACGATGCGATTGGCCAGGGCCCCTGGCGAGAAGCCGCCAAACACCACCGAGTGAATCGCGCCGATGCGGGCGCAGGCCAGCATGGCTACGGCCGCTTCCGGGATCATCGGCAGATACAGGGTGACGCGGTCGCCTTTCTTGACGCCTTGACCTTTAAGCGCATTGGCCAGGCGGCAGACCATGCCATGCAGTTCGCGGTAGCTGATCTTTCGACTTTCGTTGGGATCATCGCCCTCCCAGATGATCGCGGTCTGGTCACCGGCCTCGCTCAAATGCCGGTCCAGACAGTTGGCGCTGACGTTGAGCGTCCCGTCCTCGAACCAGCGAATGTGCAGGTCCTCCTTGGCAAAGGAAACATCCTTGACCGTGCTGAAGGGTTTTATCCAGTCCAGGCGCTGACGAGCCTGCTCGGCCCAGAACCCTTCCGGATCCTTGACCGAGGCTTCATACATGGCTTCATATTGCGCCTGGCTGACCAGGGCATCGCTCATGGATTCGGGGACAGGGTAGGTTTTGTGCTCGGACATGACAATCGGGCTCCAGGCCAACGTGAATTCAAGCTTGATCATAGCAAGAGCCCAAGCCCGGGTCGTATTCGACCATGGTCGCGACATCAGCTCGATCGGGGGAAAGCGTTCGACTTTTGTCTGATAGACCAATCGCCAATGGTCGA
>SKQI01000033.1 GCA_007119095.1 Wenzhouxiangella sp.
CCGTAGGCGGCGATGGTGGGCGCTTGTCCGCACTTTTTGAAAAAGCCTTGGCCAGGGCTTCTGATTCCGGGTCCATGTCAATGCTGCCGTTGAAACGCGCACCGTCTTCCAGGCTGACGCGCGGTGCCGTAATGCTGCCGCGAATACGGGCCGACTTGCGAATCACGATGCGTTCGGCAGCGACCAGGTTACCTTCCATGCTGCCATCGACAAAGATCGTATGGGCGTAAACATCAGCCTTGACCTCACCCTGGGCGCCGATCGTGACGCTGTTTTGTTTCAGCTCCACGGTTCCCTTGACCTTGCCTTCAATGACCAGGTCCTCATTGCCGCGAAGCGTGCCGTCGACATGAATTGAGGCGCCAATAACGGCCCGGGATCCGGGGCTGGCCTCTCGGCGTGCCGGTGGCTCCGGGGCTGGACGGGGTGATTCGGTTTCGGAATGGCTGTCTTTCTTGTTGAACATGAACTTGGGGCCCTGGGCTGGTAAACGGAAAAAGCGGGCCTGTCCCTTGCAGGCCCGTCGTTAGCCCCAGAATAGCGCTGGAGACATTAACGGATGGTTAATTGTTGGCTCGGGTCAACTCGGCCATGCCACTAACCGCGGGCTCGAAATCGGCGTCCAGCTCCAACGCCTGCTTAAAGGCGTCACGCGCCGCATCAGGATCATCAGCAAGCACATGAAGCTGGCCGAGTCGCCACCAGGCCGCGGCATGACTCGGATCACCCGGCCAGGCCGGCAGCGCCAGGAAACGACCGAATGCCTCCTGCCCGCCATCAAGCCACTCTTCCGCCAGAACGCTGGTTCGACCCAGCTGGTACCAGGCAGCGCCGTGGGTAGGATAGTCCTGTACCAGGCCGGTGAAGACCTCTCTTGCCTGCTCATAATCACCGAACTGCTGCAGCAGCAAGCCATGATTGAGGATGCGCATAGAGGTCTCCTCCAAAGCCAAAGCCTTGTTCAGGAACTCCAGCGCCTCCTCCCTCTCATCGCGAGAAGCCGCCAGGGTGGAGCGAATTTCATAGTACGAAGACGCTGAGCGCTCCTTGAGCTCTTTCAGATGCGGCTCGGCCCGTGCTTCACCACCGCCTGCTATTCGGGGAGCATTCAAGTAGTAGAGAATCAGTCCCGTGCGGGCTCCGACATGATTCGGATCAAGCTCGACGGCGCGCTCGAAGCCCGATCGCACTCGTCTGGCCAAGCGCATGGCGCCTAAATTACCAACGTCGTTAAAACCGCGCACCATCAGTGCCGTGCGCTGAAGCTCCAGCGCTGCCGAATCCGGAAACTCTTCCAACCCTTGCTCCAGCAGGGCCTCGGCCTGGTCTGGATCATCCTCGGCCAGGGCCAGCCATGCGCGCCAGTTCCAGGCTTCCGGCGAGCTCAGCTCCTCAGGGCTTGCCGCGCTCATCCGCGCCTGCATGCCAGCAAGATCCCGCGCCTGCTCAAGCGCCTGCATCTCAGCATCCAACGTTTCGCCTGAAGCCAACACCCCCGCAGCGCCCAACAGACCAACCATCAATACAAAGCGTCGAACCATCAGCATTCACCAAGACAGAACCAAAGCGGCGAACTATAGCCGCCAAGGTATTAACCCACAGTTAATCGCGGCTGGGACCATCTCGTTTACGGACATCACCGAACCGGCAGTGGCCAGCAGATCTATGAGGAACTTTGGGCGAAAGCTTTTTCCAGTTTGGCCCAGGCATCACGCAGGGTGACGGCACGGTTGAAGATGGGCTGATCCGGGCGACTGGTCGGGTCCGGGACAAAATACCCGAGGCGCTCGAACTGGAAAACATCAGCTTTACTCGCCTTTTCCAGACCTGGCTCCAGCCAGGCATCGGTGAGCGTTTCCAGCGAGTCAGGATTGATGTGGTCGACGAAGTCGACTTCCTTGTCGGCAGACGGATTCGGGACTCGGAACAGGCGGTCGTACAGACGCACCTCCGCTTTGATACCGTGCTCAGCCGAGACCCAGTGGATGGTGCCCTTGACCTTGCGATCAGCCCCAGGCTGCCCGGAGCGGGATTCGGGGTCGAAGCTGCAGTGCAGCTCAACCACGTTGCCGTTGGCGTCCTTGATCACCTCGTTGCACTGGATGATAAAGGCGTTGCGCAGGCGAACCTCGCCGCCAGGCTTCAAGCGAAAGAACTTGCGCGGGGCTTGTTCGAGAAAGTCATCCTGCTCGATCCAGATCTCGCGGCTGATCGGTACCTTGCGGGTGCCCTGCTCAGGATCCTGCGGGTGATTGGCTGCTTCTAGCCACTCGACCTCGCCTTCGGGGAAGTTGCTTAGCACCACTTTCAGCGGACGGAGAACAGCCATGCGCCGGGGCGCACGCACGTTCAAGTCGTCGCGCAGATTTCTCTCCAGCACCCCGTATGGAATCACGCTTTCGGATTTGGTCACGCCGATCTCGGTGCAGAAGTTGCGGATCGATTCCGGCGTGAAGCCACGCCGACGAAGCCCGGCCAGGGTCGGCATCCGCGGGTCGTCCCAGCCGTCAACGTGGCCCTCTTCAACGAGGCGGGTCAGGCGGCGCTTGGAGAGAACGGTGAAATCGATATTCAAGCGCGCAAATTCGATCTGATGGGGGCGCGATGGCACCGGCAGGTGCTCGATCAACCAGTCATACAGCGGTCGATGATCTTCGAACTCCAGAGTGCACAGCGAATGGGTGATGTGCTCGATGGCATCGGACTGGCCGTGGGCGAAGTCGTAGCTTGGATAAATGCACCAGTCATTTCCGGTACGCGGGTGCGACTGGTGACGAATCCGGTAGATAACGGGATCGCGCAGGTTGATATTCGGCGCGGCCATGTCGATCTTCGCCCTGAGCACGCAGGCGCCGTCGGCCAGGTCACCAGCGCGCATCCGCTCAAACAGCTCGCGGCTTTCGGCGGTCGGTC
>SKQI01000279.1 GCA_007119095.1 Wenzhouxiangella sp.
CTCTTCACCTGCCGTCAACCGGCCACGATTGCCGATAAGAGAAAGATGCCCGTTGGTGGATGTTTGGACGGAAATGAGCCAATCCAAGACTTCAATGCCTTTGGTCATCATTTTTTCGTTATTTAACTGTTGTCCGGCAAATATAAGAGCTTGGGGAAGCCGGGCGCTATCATCGCAGACTGTCTTATCGAACCAAAGCCAGTTTTCGCCGCTGTTGGCGTCAAGTCTTTCCATTAGTTGCCGGCTCAGCGTTGTTGCCACTTCCAGCGCCTGGGTGTCGCCGTTGAAGCGTTCAAGATAATGCAGGGCACCCAGGACGGCATAAGCCATGGCCGGCAGAGAAACAAAATGGATAGCGGATCCCACCGACTGTTTAAACAACCTGGAGCTCATACCAAGGATTGCATCTGTGGGGGGGCGCGAGACGGTCCAGCCCAAGGCATAAAGCAGGCATCCATGACTAATCTCATCAGTTTCTTCCTGCCAATTACCGTTATATTGAAGCTTGTTTTTAACCGCACCGGCCTCATAATCAAGGGAGTGATTCAATAATCCCAGGTAGGTGTGAATCAGCGGTAGTATCTGTTCCTCTTTAAATATTTTCCAGTTCAGCGCGGAAACAATAAGAGCCAGGGCATTATCCTTGGTGCTGTAGCCCTTTTTTCGGTCGGGAACTGAATATACAGCATGCTGTAGAAGCCCGGTATCGTTAGTCATTCGGCGTAGATGACTGAAATTTATTTCCGGTATAACCAGGGGGGCATTGATTTTTTTCCTGTTCTTGTCAGGATAATCAGAAGTATGTCCGTATTCATAGAGAGCTCTGGAGAAAGCTTCCGCATATTTTTCGGCAACATCGAGCCAAATCATTTTTCTGCCGAATTGGTAAGCATTCTTACGTGTTTGGTTACGCAATTTTTCGTCTCCCAGCAACACCTTCAATTCCCGGGTGATGGATGGGCTGTCCTGAAAAGGGACCAGTATCCCTCTGCCGTCTGCCAGCAATTCTTCGGCATAATGGTATGGAGTGGAAATGATTGCTTTGCCGGCAGCCAGGGCATAAGCCAGTGTGCCGGAGGTGATTCTCTCTTTCCCCAGGTACGGTGTAATATAAATATCCGCCGCAATAAGGAATTGTACCAGCTGTTCTATTGATACATAATGGTTGTGAAAAACGACGTTATCCTGCAAATCTTTTTCCCGGACTATTTTTTCCAGCATATCCCGGTATTTTTCGCCGTATTTTTTCTTTGCTTCCGGGTGGGTTATTCCCACAATCATAAACAAAGCTTCCGGGAAACTTTGTACCACTTCGGGTAGCGCTTCAATTGCGTATTCCAGCCCTTTGTTGTTGTCCACCAGGCCGAAAGTAAGTATTATTTTTCTCCCTTCAGCCATAAACTGTTCCTTATAATATGATGAATCCAGAAATGGTATATCGGGGGCGCCATGGTGTATCATCATAATTTTTTCTTCCGGCACGCCGTAAACCTCTTTAAGCAGGACCACTGCTCTATTGGCCATGACTATAACCAGGGTGGAAAGTGCGCAAATATGGTTTATGGTTTTTTTCTGGTTTGGTGTCGGGTTTTTTAAAATCGTATGGAATGTTGTAACAACCGGCTTTTTCAGCTTTTCGAGTAAATGAAGCACATAATTGCCCTCTTCTCCTCCGTATATACCAAACTCGTGCTGAAGAGATACGAGCTCTATAGGAGACAGGTTTATATAATCAGCGACTCTCCTATAGTCTTCCAGATGCTGATCTTTAATGCTGAAACTTACATTCCCCGTATAATTGTTTTCCATACCGGAATTATTAACGGCCACTACCTGTAAAAAATCGCTTCTCTTATCTTCATTTTTTTCTGTGCCGTAAACTCTATTAAGGTTAGAGCATACATCGTAGGTATAAGTAGCAATACCGCACTGACGAGGCGGATAAGTAGAGATAAAAATGGTTTTTACAGGTTTGGTTTTATTGTTTATAAGCATATTGTTTATTCCCTTCATAATATATTTAATTTCGGTAAGGCAAGTGCAAGTAAATCCTATAAAGAGGTTGAGGCATAAGAATTAAAAGGCTGTCCCCCGGTCTTTTAATTCGCTACAGTATTAAGGGGAGGATGCTCATTTATACGATTGAGCATAGGCGTTTTTTCAACTCTGTTTTTCTCCACTATCTCCTGCAGAACCGGCTTGAACCATCGGTTGTGTTTTTCCCAGCGTTTAGTAATCCACCAGCCAACGCCGCGATGCACTGCGGTAACCCATCCTGTCAGAGAAACATTGTCCCACCAATTTCGCATAGAATAAAATTTCTTGTGGGCATTGGTCGCTTCTTCCTGGAGTTTTAGCGCAGATATTTTCTTCGGTTGAAAGACTACGTGATGGCCGTCATAAAGTTCCCAGTTGCGGGTTAACAGCCTGCCCTCGGCTTCCAGCTGGTTAAAAAGATCGGTGCCCGGTAAAGGAGTAAGAGTTAAGAACTGCGCCGTATCTATCCTTGCTTCTAAGGCAAAATCCACTGTTTCTTTAATGCTCTCGGCGGTATCTCCGTCACCGCCGAAGATGAACATTCCGTGAACCCGGATATGTTTATCATGAAAATGTTTTATACTCTCTTTAATATCTTCCACATTTTGTTTCTTATTATATGATTCAAGTGTTTCAGGGTTAATGGATTCAAACCCGATAAAGACCGTTCCCGCATTATTCAGGCACATCAAATCAAGCAGCTCTTTATCCTGTGCTATCTCCGACCTGACCTGGGCGCCCCACCAGTTGAAGGATATTTTGCGCTTTATCATCTCACGCAGCAGCTCTTTAGTGTGTTCTCTGTTGGCGGCAAAGTTATCGTCCACGAAAAAAACATTGCTTCCCTGCAGGGCGGCTAACTCC
>SKQI01000234.1 GCA_007119095.1 Wenzhouxiangella sp.
ACGTCAAATCACCCCCGCATTCCAACGAGGCGGAGCAGTCCCTGCTGGGCGCGCTGATGTTGGCGGTGGATGCCTGGGACAAGGTTGCTGACCAGATTGACGAAAGTGACTTTTACCGCGAAAGCCACAGGCTGATATACCGGGCCATTTCCGAGCTGTGTCAGCAGGGCCAGCCCTGTGATGCGGTCACGGTGGCCGAATGGTTTTCCCGCCACGACATGCTCGACCGAGTCGATGGTGGCGCTTATGTGACCATGCTGGCGAACGAAACGCCGGGGCCGGCGAATATCGGCGGCTATGCCCATATCGTGCGTGAAAAGTCGATTTTGCGGCAGCTGATCAGTATCGGCACCCGGATTGCCGACGATGCACTTCAGACGGCAGGTCGCAGCAGCAAGGAGCTGCTGGAAGAGGCCGAAAAGCAGATCTACGCCATCGCCGACCAGGGTGCTCACCGCCAGTCCGGTTACGTGCCCATCCAACAGGTCATGGGCGAGGCGATGGACATGCTCAATCGCCTGCAGGAAAACGAAGGTGACCTGACCGGCGTGGCCACCGGTTTTACCGAACTGGACAAGCGCACCGCCGGCCTTCAGCCCACTGACCTGATTATCCTCGCAGCTCGCCCGTCAATGGGAAAAACCACCTTGGCGATGAACATCGCCGAGCGAGCCTCGATTCGGTACAAGGTGCCCGTGGCCGTATTCTCCATGGAAATGTCCGACACCCAGCTGGTCATGCGCCTGTTTTCATCACTGGGCCAGATTGGCCAGGACAAGCTTAGAACCGGCAAGCTGGACAATCATGACTGGGTCAACCTGCGCTCAGCCATGACCATGCTCAAGGGCGCCAAGATGTTCATCGACCAGACGCCGTCGCTGTCGCCGACCGATCTGCGCGCCCGGGCCCGACGGATGAAGCGCGACCACGACATCGGCCTGATCGTGATCGACTACCTGCAGCTGATGAAAGTGCCGGGCCTGGGCGAAAACCGCACCCAGGAAATCAGTGAAATTTCCCGAAGTCTCAAAGCATTAGCGAAAGAACTTAATGTTCCTGTGATCGCTCTGTCGCAGCTCAACCGAGCCCTGGAACAGCGCCCGGACAAGCGGCCAAAGATGGCCGACCTGAGAGAATCTGGCGCCATTGAGCAGGATGCAGATTTGATTCTGTTCATTTATCGCGACGAGGTCTACAACGAGGATTCGGCCGACAAGGGCAAGGCCGAGATCATTATCGGCAAGCACCGTAACGGTGCCACCGGCCACTTCAACCTCAGCTTCCAGGGCGAATTCCTGCGCTTCCGCGACTTTACTTATGACCACTACGGTCAGGATGAGTAGCGAGTAGCGAGCGCTCATGGCCCGCAACACCCTGGCCCGGATCGATGTTGATGCCGTCGCCCATAATCTCACCCGGATCAAGGCTTTGGCTCCCGACAGCCGGGTCATGGCCGTGGTCAAGGCCGATGCGTACGGCCATCGCCTGGACTTGTGCCTGCCGGCCCTTGCTGATGCCGATATGCTGGCGGTGGCAACGCTGGAAGAAGCGCGCGCCATCCGACGCCTGGGCTGCGGGCTGCCGGTCATCTTGCTGGAAGGGTTGATACATGACGGCGATCTGTCGGTGGCCGCCGATCTGGGACTGGAGCTGACCATTCATCATCCGGCCCAGGTCGAAGCGCTGGAGCGTTTTGGTCGCGCGCCCACGTCGCGGCTGTGGCTGAAGCTGGACTCCGGCATGCACCGCCTGGGCATGGATGCCGAAACCGGACGTGAAGCGCATCGCCGTCTGCTGGCCCTGCCGGGAGCCGAGCAGGTCAATCTGGTCACCCATTTTGCCAGTGCCGACGGTGACGACCCGGCCGTTACTCGCGGCCAGATCAATCGCTTTCGCGACGCCATCCAGGGACTGTCCGGCGAGCTGTGCATGGCCAATTCAGCGGCCATACTGGCCCACCCTGAAGCCCGGGCTGACTGGGTGCGAGCCGGGATCATGCTTTATGGGATCTCTCCTCATCCGGAGCGAACCGGGCAGTCGCTGGGCCTGAAGCCGGTGATGACGCTGACCACCGAACTGATCGCGATCAATCACGTACCCGCTGGTGAGCGGATCGGCTACGGCGGCCGATTCATTGCCCCGCAACCGATGCGAATCGGCGTTGCCGGGATCGGCTACGGCGACGGTTATCCGCGTAGTCTTGTTGACGGCACGCCGGTGCGGGTCGGTGACCAGGAGTGCCGTCTGGTAGGACGCGTGTCAATGGATATGATCACGATTGACCTGGCCAACGCGCCTGATTCGAAGATTGGTGATCGAGTCGTGCTTTGGGGGCGTGGCCTGCCGGTGGAGCAGGTTGCCCGCTGTGCCGACACCATTGCTTATGAGCTGGTTTGCCGAATTACTCGCCGGGTGCGTTACCGGGCCATTTGATTTACAATACAAGGTCATGTTTTTTCAGTGATCCCCATGCCCGGCAAGCTTTTCATCAAGACGCACGGCTGCCAGATGAACGAGTACGATTCGGACAAGATGGCCGACGTGCTCGCCGCCTCCCATGGTCTGGAGCTGACTGACAGCCCGGATGAAGCCGATGTCATTCTGATCAACACCTGCTCGATTCGCGAGAAGGCCCAGGAAAAGGTCTTTTCCCAGCTCGGCCAGTGGCGCCCGCTAAAGGAAAAGAAGCCGGGACTGGTGATCGGCGTCGGCGGCTGTGTCGCCAGCCAGGAAGGCGAGGGTATTCTCAAGCGCGCACCGTTCGTTGATCTGGTATTCGGCCCGCAAACCATTCATCGCCTGCCGACCATGGTCGACAGCGTGCGCGACGAGCGTCGCCCGGCCATCGACATCAGTTTCCCGG
>SKQI01000111.1 GCA_007119095.1 Wenzhouxiangella sp.
CTGCGTGAGCAGCTGGATGAACTGCAGCAGCCGGCGTTGCAGCTTTTGGATTACTAGGTCAGGAAGTGGCAGGAGTACTGGCGGGTTTTTGGCCTGGGCGCTGCGGCAAGGCACCGGCGCGGATCAACCGCTCGATACAGCTAAAGACCTCGAAGCGGCCAAAGGGCTTGTGGATGAAATCGTCAGCACCGACGCGCTGCAGGAAAAAGTCATCGGCTGCTTTCGAGCTACCGCTGATCATGATCACGGGCACGTTTTCGGTGCGTGGTTCACGACGCAAGCGCCGCAGCACTGAGAACCCACTGGAGTCGGGCAGCACGATATCCAGAAAGAGCAGATCTGGCGGACTGACGAAAGCCATTTCCAAGGCGCTTTCTCCATCTTCAGACAGCTCAACCCGGTAACCGGCCTGGGCCAGCATGTTGTCCAGCGTCTTGCGCACGGTGGGAGAGTCATCGACCACCTGGATTCGCATGCCGCGCGGGGCATCGATCCTTTCCCGCCGCCGTCGCTCACGGCGCTGACCCAGGCGTAGAATTCGGCCCAGACCCGTGCCGCTTTCACTCGGCCGAGCCGCTGGCTGACCTTCGCCATCACTGCGTGTCAAAGCACGCGGCAGGATACGGGTGAGCTCGCGCATATTGACGTTGTGGCTGCCATCCGGCAACACCTCGGCCACCCGTGTTGCACCGCTGCTGTCAGTTCCCTGCAGCGCCAGATCCACTTCGATACCCAGCCGAAAACTATCCTCCACGCGCCTGAGTTTGCGCGCCATCGGTCGCCCGGATGCCTGGCGCTGATGAACCACCACGGCCAGATCGCCATTGACCAGCCGCACCAGGGTTCCCGGTGGCGCCCAGCCCAGAAACTGCGAAAAACTCTCTACCAGCTGCTTGTCGAACTGGCGGTCTCTCTCGCGCCAGAGGATGCCCAGCGCTTGCTGATGCGAGCGGGCCGGCGCGTGCAGGCGGGTCGACGTAATGGCATCGTAGGCATCAACCAGGCCGATCAGGCGAGCCAGAACAGGCACCTGGTCACCCTGCAAGGCATCCGGATATCCCTTGCCGTCGGCGCGCTCATGATGACTGCGCACGGCTGCAGCCACGGCATCGGGCACGCCCTCGTTCTGAATGAGCAAGTCATGGCCAAAGCGGGCATGCTGGCGAATATGGGCCATTTCCCGCTCGTCCAGCGTTTCGACCTTGCGCAGCACTTTCAGGCTCAAACGGGTCTTGCCCAGATCAAAAACCAGACCACTGAAAGCGGCATTCTCGACCATGGTTTGATCCCAGCCGGCCGCATGCGCAAACGCCGCAGCCAGGATGGAGACATTCAGTCCATGCTGATAGGCATAGCGACTCTTTTCCTTGATATGGGTCAGCCAGACCAGCGGCACCAAGTAGCCTTCCATTGCTTCTGCCAGCTGACTGACCACATCTCGCGTTCCTTCCACATCCACCCGTCCGTGGCGGTGAAAGCTCAACATCAGGGATTGAGCAAGCAGGCTGGTTTCACGGTAGACGCGCCAGGCGTCAACGACGCCACGCGGACTCATCTGGGCCTCGCGCAAGGCATTGATACGCTTGGGCAGGGTTGGCATTTTTACCGTGGCCGAATGGGCCTCGGCAATCTGGTCGCCCTTGCGGTGCAGGCAACGGGTCAGGTCGATGACGACCCGACGACACTGGGCTCGGAACCACTGTTTTTCCTCAAAGCTCTGCACGGCGACGCCAGCAGGCGGAAAGCGCACCTCCGGATCAACAGCTTCGATACGAACGATGTAATCGCCTAACCGAAGGTCCGCCGGATCAATCGTCAGCTCGTATTCGCCACGATGCTGGCGATTGAATTCGTCCCAGGAAAGAATGCTCATGTTCGCCCGCGCGGTCGCCTCATTCGATTATAGCCATGGTCCTGTCGAGAACAAAACCAGGTTTTGGCACTCAAGCCGCGAAAACCTCAAGGTTTTGGTCTGTTTTTTGTGATCCAGTTCCGCATTCTATCTGCCAATGCGTCCAGCGGAATTGCGCCGACAGCCAGCAGGTAGTCATGAAAATCTCGAATATCGAAATCAGCGCCCAGCGCGGCTTCGGCCTCTGCCCTGAGTTCGCGGATCAGCAGCTCACCGGTTTTGTAAGCAAGTGCCTGTCCGGGCCAGGAAATATAGCGCTCAACCTCGGTTCGGACGTTATGCGGGGCCAGTGCAGAGTTCTCCAACAAACAGACTTCGGCTTGTTGCTGGCTCCAGCCAAAATAATGAATCCCTGTATCGACCACCAGTCGACAGGCCCGCCACATTTCGTAGGTCAAGCGTCCGAAGTGCTCATAGGGGGTTTCATAAATGTCCATTTCCACGCCCAGCCACTCGGTATACAGCGCCCAACCTTCGCCGAAGGCCGTGATATAGGTATTGCGCCTGAACTCCGGCACATTCTCCAGCTCCTGGGCGATGGCAATCTGGTGGTGATGGCCCGGGACGGCCTCATGCAAGGTCAGCGCCGGCAATTCGTAGAGGGGACGCTGGTCCAGCCGGTAGGTATTGACCATGTAACCACCGGCAATACCGGACTCGAGATCACCAGACCAATAGCGGCCCGTGGTGTAGTTGGGCGCAATCGCGCCCGGCACAGCTCTGACGCCGTAGGGCAGTCGCGGCAGGTGGCCAAAGAAGCGCGGCATCGCATCGTCGGCACGCTTGGCAATCCAGGCCGCTATCATTAGCAACTCGCGCTCGCTCTGGGCATAGAACTGCGGGTCAGTGCGGAGAAAATGCAGAAAATCGGCAAAACTGCCGTCAAATCCGGTTGCCTCGATCACCTTGTCCATCTCGGACCGAATTCGTTCGACTTCGCTCAGACCTTGCTGATGTACTTCGTCCGGCGTTGTATCCAATGTCGTGTGATGCCGCACCAGCCAACGGTAATAATCTCGTCCGCCTGGCACTTCGGAGATGCCGATCGAGGCTCTCGGTTCGGCCAGATATTCCTCCTGCAAAAACCTGAGCAGACGGCGGTAGGCCGGTATTGCACTTTCGACCAGTGCGGAACGCGCGGCTCGGCGCAGCCGTGCCCTTTCGTCCTCCTCGATGTGTTCGGGAAGCTGCTGCATGGGCGCCATTAGCGGATGTTCATCCGGATCGATCGCAATCACCTCCTCGATCTGTTCAATCACTCGCTCGACAACCAGCTTCGGCTGCACAAAGCCGGTTTCCACGCCTTGGGCCAGCCAGTCGGTTTGCGCGGCAAAGTAGCTCTCGATGGCTTCCAGCCTTGAAATCCAGGCCTCGGCTTGGGCCACGGACCGTGCCCGGGTCGACTGGGCCACTTGCACGGGCACCGAAAAGAAGCCCGAGTCGTTGGTAAAGCTGATCCGTTGCGGCTGAAATGCCGCCGCCGCAAGCCGGCTGTCGAGCAGGTGAACCATGACCAGATGACTGACCTGCTCAGACTCGCCCAGGGCCGCAACATCTATATCCAAGAGCTGCCGGCGAAAGTCTTGCTCTGCGGCCAGCTTGCGGTCCAATGCTTCCGGTCTGCTATCCGGCCAGCGTGCAGCAGCCTCAAGATCTCCTCTACGGCCTGCCCTGAACGGGTCATGAGCCAATTCGTGCGCCTCGAAGGCGTTGACCAGGCGTTCAAAATCAGCGGGTGGATCGGCCACGGCAAAGGCGGCAAAACACAGCAATGACAACAGGCACAGACGTGGCATTGGACGGCCCTCCAGCAGACCGGGTGAAATTCGGTTGGAAAGAATACTGCCTTCCGGCCACCAGTATAATTGGCCGCTGTTTTTTCAACGCCACAGTCATGTCCCGCAGCCCCGTTCAGCACGTAGCCATCGCCGCCAAAGGCGCCGCCATGGGCGTGGCCGACCTGGTACCCGGCGTATCCGGCGGCACCATTGCACTGGTTACCGGGATTTACGAGGAGCTGATCGCTTCGCTGGCCCGGATCGGTCCGGAGCGCTGGGGCGATTTTCGCCGTGGCGGCCTGATTGGCCTTTGGCGCTCGATCAACGGCAGCTTCCTGCTGGCCCTGTTCAGTGGTCTGCTGCTGGCCATTGTGACCATGGCCGAGCTGATGAAATGGTTGCTGGACAACCATCGGGTGGTGCTGTGGGGATTTTTCTTTGGTCTGATTCTGGCCTCGGTGCCGCTGGTGCTGCTGCGGCTCAAGACCTGGCATTGGCGCTGGCTACCCTGGCTGTTGTCTGGCGTGGCCGTGGGCCTGGGCATCACCTTGCTTGGACCGGGCTCGACGCCCGATGCCCTGTGGATGATCTTCCTGGCCGGACTGATTGCCGTTTCCGCCATGGTCCTGCCCGGCATATCGGGCAGCTTTCTGCTGCTGCTGATGGCCCAATACGAAACCATGGTCAATGCCGTGGTCGAGCGCGATTTGCTGACCATATCGCTATTTGCGATTGGCGCGGTGATCGGCGCCTTGAGCATTGCCCGCCTGCTTGCAGCCCTGTTCCGGCGCCACCATGATCGCACCATCGCCCTGTTGACCGGCTTTATGCTCGGGTCGTTGAACGCGCTATGGCCATGGCAGTACGGGGTCAGCGAGCGCGGTGGCCTGGGCGCTCATTTCTGGCCGTGGCAGTTCGAGGCAGTGAGCGGCCAGGCGCCCCAGTTGCTGGCGGTAGCGGGGGCTTTCCTGGCCGGGTTGGTCGTGATCGGGGTTTTTGCGCGGGTGGAGATGGGGCGAGTTGGTCAAGGGGTCAAGGGGTCAAGGGGTTAAGGGAAGCTTTGGAGTCAGCCGGTTGTGGGGTTGGCGTGTTCGGATTGGTTTGTTGAGGCTTCGGTTCGGGTGTCGGCGCGGCCGGTCAGGGTTTGCAAAAGCCAGTCGCTGGCATTCTGGATGATCAGGTACAAGCAGGGGATCATGAACAGGGTCAGCAGCATGGCCGACAGCAGGCCGCCGATCACGGCAATGGCCAGCGGCTGCATCAGGTTGGCGCCAGCGCCCATGCCGACGGCCAGAGGAATCATGCCGGCCACGGTAGTCAGGGTGGTCATCAGAATCGGGCGCAGGCGGATGCCACCAGCTTCAACCACCGCGTCCGGTGTTGACAGTCCGCGACGACGACCGCGTTCAATGTACTCCACCAGCAAAATGGCGTTGTTGACCACAATCCCGATCAGCAGAATCAGACCCAGGAAAGCCGGCGCCGACAGCGGTGTGCTGGTCGCCCACAGCATGGCGACCACGCCGATCAGGCTCAACGGGGCTGCAGCCATGATCACCAGGGGGTTGGACAAACGCTCGTACTGCACCGCAAGGACGACAAAGACCAGGAACAGCGCCAACAGGATAACGGTCAGCATTTCCCGATCGGTTTCTTCGGCGGTTTCAAACTGACCGCCGAAGATCAGCCCGTATTGATCGGGCAGATCCATTGCATCAATGCGTGACCGGATCTCGTCCATGATGCTGCCGGCATCGTTCAGCGCGGTATTGAAGTTGCCGGTGACGCGTTGAATACGGACCTGGTTTTCCCGCTCGATATGGGCCGGGCCATCGCCCAGGTCAAAACTGGCAACATCGCCCAACTGGATAATTCGTCCGTTGCTGGCCGAGACGATCACCTGGCTCAAAGCCTGTTCATCGCCAGTCACTTCGCGCGGCAAGCGCACGCGCACGTCATACTCGTTTACGCCGGTGGCAAACCGGGTCGGCACAGCGCCGGTAACGGCATCACGCAAGGCCCGTCCGATCTCGCCCACATTCATGCCCAAGGTCGCCGCGCGCTCGCGATCGACATTGATGCTCAGCAAGGGCGTGCGGTCTTCACGGGCCACTTCCAGATCTTCCAGCCCGGCGATGTCTTCGAGTCCATCCACCATTTCGCGAGCCAGCGCCTGTAACACGGGCAGATCCTCACCAACGATCATCACGTCCATGTCTGAACCGGAGGCGCCAAAATTCAGCCCCGGAATACGCGGCGGCCGGACCCAGATCCTGGCGTTGGGAATATCCAGCTCGCGCAGGCGCTGCTGCGCTTCAGCGACCCAGATACCGGCCGGCATTTCGGGACGCTGGGCGGCATCCACCAACACCACATCCATGCGGGCTGTACCGGGTCTTTCCGACACGACGCCGCCCTGCAGATGGCCGCCGGTGATGGCAAAAACGCTCTCAACAAACGGCATGTCCATCAGTTCGTTCTCGACCATGCGGGCGGCACGATCGGTCTGCTCCGGCGTTGTCCCGGGCGGCAATGAAATGCGCACGTTGACCTGACCATCGTCGAGCTGGGGCAGAAACTCATTGCCTAGCTGATCCATGCTCACCAGAGCGATGACAAAGAAACCGACCGAGGCGACCAATACCGGCCACCGCCACTTCAAAACGACTGACAGCAAGCGCCGGTAGCGCGCAACCAGCCAGTCAATCAGTCCATCAAAGGCCCGATAGGCGCGGCTGCGGTCAAGGCCCGAACGAAATCTGACCTTGCCGAACTGGGCAGCCAGCATCGGCACCAGGGTCAGGGCAACCGCCAGCGAAGCTACCACGGCAAAACTGATAGTCAGAATGAGCTCGCGAAACACCAGCGCGGCCATGCCGGTAATCAGCAAGAACGGCGCTACCGCGGCCAGGTTGGTCAGGGTACCGGCAGTAATCGCCGAAATCACCTCATCAGCCCCATCGTGCGCTGCCTGCTGCGGCGACTTGCCCAACTTGGACTGGTGCCGGGAGACGTTTTCCAGCATCACGATGGCGTTATCCAGCAGCAGACCCACGCCCAAGGCCAGGCCGCCCAGGCTGATCACGTTCAGCGTCAGCCCACCCATGCCAAGCAAGACAAAGGTAAATAGAATCGCCAGCGGAATGGACAGGCCAATCACGAAGCTCTTGCGCAGCGATCCTAGAAAAGCAAGCACGACCAGCATGGCCAGCACGGCGCCAATGATCGCTGCCGCCGACACCGCTTCTACCGAGCCTCGCACGAAAAATGCACCGTCGCGAGTCGCCTGCCACTCAACATCCGGCGGCATGAAACCCGAGCTATCCAACTGGGCCATGCGCCGGTTGACCTCGTCAACTACCTGAACGACGTTGGCATCAGGCAGCTTGTAGATAGAGAGCTGGGTTGACGGTATGCCATCGAGGCGCACGAACAACCTCTGCTCGCGAAAACCGTCACGCACCTCGGCCACTTCGCTCAAGCGAATGCGACGGTCGCTGTTGGGAATACTGAGGAGAATATCTTCTATTTCCTCGGCACTGGAGAATCGGCCATCGGTTCGCGCCATCACATCAAACTGGGCCGAGGTGACGTTGCCCGCGGCGACGTTGACATTTTCGGCAGCCAATTGGTCAGCGACACTGCGAAGCCCCAGGCCGTAGGAGCGCAGGCGCTGCTGGTCCAGAACCACTTCGATTTCACGCACCTGACCGCCGGCCGCCTCCACCGAGGCAACCCCGGGGATCGACTGCAGCTGCGGCACCAGGCGCTGCTCAACCCAGTCCCGGACCTCTCGCGGCGAGCGGGTCGGCGACGAGAACCCGGCGCGCCAGATCGCCCACTCGCCCGGATCCCACTTGCGCAGGCGCGGCGGCTCGATATCTGACGGCAGCTGCTGGCGGGCCTGCTCCAGCAGGCGCGCCGCGTTCTGCATGGCGATATCCAGATCCACGCCATGCTCGAAAATCAGATTGACGTTGGTGCGCCCTTCCGATGCCCGGCTGGACAGCCGTGACAGGTTTTCCACCGAGGCCAGGTTTCGTTCCAGAACGCGGGTGACTTGCTCTTCCATCACCTCCGGCGCAACGCCTGGATAGTTGACTGTGATCCGTACCAGCGGAAATTCCACCTCCGGCAGCAGATTGACCGGAAGCCGGTCGACGAAAAACAGGCCCAGCACCAACACCACAGAAGCGATGGCCAGCGTTCCGACCGGGCGCCGGATGGAAGCGTGGGTCAGCCCGCTGTAATAGCGCGTGCCCCGAGCTGGATCAAGCTGGTTAGTGTCTGGCAGGCTGGATTGATGATCTGTCATTGCTTATCCCGTCAAATCGACGATGCGTACCCGTTCGCCGGGTGTCATCTCCATCGGATTGGCGGCCACCACCTTGTCTCCCGCATCCAGCCCAGAGCGGACCTCGCGCCAGGGACCACGAATAATGCCCGGGTCGATCACTCGCCGCTCCAGTCGTTCTTCGCCATTGACGATCATGACGAAGAACTCACCCGATGATTCCGCAACCGAGCCCGCCGGGACTGCCAGCACCTCATCACGCCTGTCCACCAGCAAGCTGGCTCGCGCCAGGAAACCGGGTCGAATTCCGGCCGCTGCCGCGTCCGTCAGCTCCACTTCGACTGTAATCAGGCGGCTATCGGCTTCGGCCGCAGGGAAGATTCGCCGAATCACGCCGGGCTGGGGTGTCTCGCGACTAACCGCATCGACCTGCAGTACCACGGCATCACCAATCGCCAGGCCCGCAACGTCAAGCTCGGACACACCCAACCGAACGACCAGGCTACTGAGATCGGCCAGGGAAAACAGCGGCGCGTGGCGGCCGATGGCCTCGCCTGGCTCCACGTAGCGGGCGACGACCGTGCCGTCCAGCGTCGAATGGACTTCACCGAATTCAACACGGGTTTGCCAAAGCGCAACGTCGCTGCGCGCGATTTCCAGCTCTGCGCGCGCGGCCTCGAATGAGGCAACATCGATATGATTGCGCTCCTTCAACTGCTCCATGCGCTCGAAAGTGGTCGCTTTTTCATACAGCCGCGCGTCGGCGCGGGCGAGCTCGGCGCGCTGCTCACGAACATCGATGCGGGCAAGCAGCTGACCTTCGGACACAAGATCACCCTCCTCAACGCGAACTTCGGTCAACACACCTTCAGTTCTCGAGGCCAGGCGAACGGTTCGAAAAGGCTCAACGGGTGCCGACACCTGGACCCGGCGCGACAGGTCTCGTGCTTGAACCTCGTGCGCCTGCACAGGCAAGACACGCTCGCCGCCTCGCGACGAACCCCGTTCAGGCTCTGGCTCCGAGCCGCAGGCAGCCAGCAAAACTACCGCCGCGACGATTCCAAACTGATATCTCATTGCGCCTTTGGAACGCTTGGTTATGTATTTGTTCGATGATAAATGCAGTGATTCATACATGGCATGAATGATCGCACCAAAAGCTAATTGACCGGTCGGCCAGTTAGTGATAGCCTGACCCAATGATCGAGACTGCCACCAGAGACCCAGAACTGACCCGGACCCGCATCCTCGAATCGGCATTTGCGCTGTTCGTCGATAAAGGCTACGCGGCTGTCAGCGTGCGCCAGATTGCAGAGCGCTCGGATGTCACCAAAAGCCTGATTCACCATCACTTCGGTGGCAAGGAAGGGCTCTGGGATGAGGTCAAGAAGCTCGCCTTTGCGCAATATTATGAAGGCCAGAAGCAAGAGCTCGACCAGGCTGAACAACCTGGACCCGAGTTGATCATGCAGGCAGTGACTAACTACTTCGAGTTTCTGCGCGACAACCCCGGCGTTGTCCGCCTGTTCGCCTGGACCCATCTGGAAGGCGATACCAGCTGCAGCGAAATGGACGGCGAGTTGGTCAGACTGGGCGCCGAGCGGGTGCGCCAGGCCCAGCAGGCCGGTCTGCTGCGCGGCGATGTCAACCCCACTCACGTGGTCACCATTTTCGTCAACTTGTGCACCCAGTGGTTCGAAGCGCGTGACCACCACGGCGCCTGGCCAGGCATGGGTTCGGATGAAGAGTTTCTCGAAGACTTTCTGAAAGTGTTCATGGAAGGTCTGTTGCCGCGCGCCTGAATGCCCCTGAACCTACAACCACCTGTACCTGACTGAAGCCCCAGAATCGAGCCATGAAGAACCTCGCCAAAATAACTGACCGGACGACCAGTTTATTGCAGAAACATGTCATTATTGTGGCCATGGCGGCCCTGGTTGCGGTGATCGCGCTGATCGCCGTGGTATCCCTAGCCGGCAACGGCGCCAGGAACCTGCCGCCGCCGATACTGGATCCGGCCGTAAGAGTAAACGTCGTCAGCCAAAACGACGATGGTGAGTCACTGCGCCTGCCCGGCGTGACCCGGGCCCGCCAGCAGGCCGAATTGGCATTTCTGCATGGCGGCAAGCTGTCGAGGCGAGATGTGCAGCGCGGTCAGCAGGTGGCCAGCGGCGATGTACTGGCTTTGCTGCACAACCCGACTCTGGCACCGGCCCTGGCCGCTGCCGAAGCCCAGGTCGCAGAACAATCCGAACGCCTGCGCCAGCTCGAACGCGAGCTGATCCGCCAGCACGACCTGCACGAGCGCAACCTGGTCCCGACCGAGGAGCTGGAGCGGGCCCGATCACGGCGTGACGCCCAGCTGCAAACCCTGAGCCAGGCTGAAGCTAGACTGACAGAAGCTGGACAACAAGACGACGAAGCCTTGCTGCGGGCACCCTTTGCCGGCACCATCACCGAGCTGCACGTCGAGCCGGGCCAGTTTGTCGCCGCCGGACAGCCCATCCTCAGCATCACCGGCGACGACGAGCTGGAAGTGATTGTTGCGCTCAGCGCCGAGCGTGCGCAAAGGCTTGTGGTGGGTCAGATCGTGAACGTGCGGGCGCTGGATGCCAGCCGCGCCAACCTGGCCACCATCCGCGAAATCGGCCTGGCGGCCCCCGGCCGGCCAGCCAGCGTGGTCCTGGCGATGGATACATCATCAAGCACCCTGCGCCCTGGCCAGGCGGTCCATGTCGAGCTGTCATTACCCGGCCGCGACGTGCTGACGGTACCGCTGGCCGCCGTTCTCGACCCAGGCGGCGCCAGCAGTTATCTATTTCGTATCGTCAATGATCGCGCGCTGA
>SKQI01000013.1 GCA_007119095.1 Wenzhouxiangella sp.
GCCTGGGCCTCAGCGTGCTCGAACCAGGGGTTGCTTGCCGACCACTGGCGTCTTCGCTCAAATTCCAGCGGCTCGACCCAATGCGGATCACTGGCATATACTTGCCGCGGAAAACGGAAAAACGCCCGCCATGCAGCACGGCTGGCGACTGGCTCGACCAGCAATGACGACTGACCGGGAGAAATCACTTTCAAATTGGCTTCGTTATCATCCATAAGCTTCAGTAAGCAGCAAATGGCAGCAGGATAGCCGCCTCAACCCGCCTGGCCGGTACAATCGCAGCGTTCCAACCAGCACCCCGGAATAATTGAAGGTTTCCATCGGTTAAGCAGGCACTTATAATGGCAGGTTATTGTTTGCATATAATAAGAATCCCATGCGGGACGCTACAACAAGAAGGGATACGACAATTTTGATGCAGCATCCTACTCCGACTAACAACTCCCTGCCCCTGAAAACAACCGGCTATCGCAGTCTCGCGGAGGCGCTGGACTACGCCGCCCAGGGCACGACCGGCTGTAATTTCTACGACGGTCGCGGGCAGTTGTCCCGAGTGTTGACCTACGCCGAGCTGCGCGACCAGGCTCGTTCGCTTGCCCATCGCCTGCACGGCCTCGGGCTGCAGCGCGGAGACACCATCGCGCTGGTAGCAGATACGCACCCGGATTTCCTCATTCTGTTCTTCGCCTGTCAATATGCAGGGCTGGTACCCGTGCCACTGCCGGCTGCCGTTCACCTGGGCGGGCGCGAGGCCTTCGTGTCCCACCTGCGAGCCATGCTGCGCGACTGCCGCGCCCGGGCCGCCTTTGCGCCCGAAAGCTTCCACAGCTTCCTTGCAGAAGCCTCGGAAGGTCTGGCACTGGAAGTCAGCGGCACCCTGGATGACTTCATGGCCCTGGACCCGGCTGATCACCTGCCGGAACCGCCGGCTCCGGAAGAACTGGCCTACCTGCAGTACACCTCCGGCAGCACGCGATTCCCGCGCGGCACGATGATTACCCAGCGTGCAGTGCTGAACAACCTCTCAGGCATCCTGCAATATGGTGTTCAGATCCGGCGCGGTGACCGCTTCATGTCCTGGCTGCCTTATTACCACGACATGGGCCTTGTCGGCCTGATTCTCGGCCCCGTGGTCTCGCAGCTATCGGTCGACTACCTGGGCACCCGCGAATTTGCCATGCGCCCGCGGCTCTGGCTGAGCCTGATGTCGGAAAATCGGGCTACGATCTCATTCAGCCCACCTTTCGGTTACGCCCTGTGTGCTCGCCGACTCCGCGACAGCGACCTCGAGCGCTTCGACCTGTCATCCTGGCGAGTAGCTGGCGTCGGCGCCGAAATGATCCGGGCTGCATGGCTGAACCGCTTTGCCGATGCGCTGGGACCGGCCGGCTTTCATGCCTCGGCTTTCCTGCCCTGCTATGGCATGGCTGAATGCTCTCTGGCGGTCAGCTTCGCACCGCTGGGCCAGGGGCTGGAAGTTGACCTGCTGGATGCTGATGTATTGGCCCAGGAACGCCGCGCGGAACCGATCGGACCCACCGACAAGCGCCACCGCAGCAGTGCTTTCGTCAATTGCGGTCGACCGCTGCCCGAATACGAAGTTGAAATTCGCGGCCCTGACGGGGAACTGGTCAGCGAACGCTGCTGCGGCACCATTTTCCTCCGCGGCCCCAGCGTGATGAACGGCTATGCCAATAATCCCGAGGCCAGTCAGGCAGCGCTCAGCGAAGACGGTTGGTTGAACACCGGCGATATTGGTTACCGCGCCGGAGACTCACTGTTCATCACCGGTCGGGCCAAGGATCTGCTGATTATCAATGGTCGCAACATCTGGCCGCAAGACCTTGAATTCGTTGCTGAACAACAGCCCGAGATTCGCCCGGAAGACGCGTCGGCGTTTTCCATACCCGGCGAAGACGGCTCCGAGGTTGCCGTCCTGGTCGTGCAGTGTCGCGAGCGTGATGCCTTCCGCCAGGCCAGCCTGGTTGAACGACTGAAGCAGCGCATCCAGTCGGAATTCGGCATCGCCTGCCTGATCGAACTCGTGCCGCTGCATACGCTGCCGCGCACATCGTCAGGCAAGCTTTCGCGCAGCGGGGCTCGCCTCGACTTCATCAAGCGCAACGGTCTGGAGAAAAACCAGATATTGCCGCAGGAGCTCGTCGATCGGACACCGCACACGGAAGCGCTCGAAGATTCAAGAAGTTAAGACGCCGACCGGCGTCTTCCCACTGCCGCCAATCGCACCTTGATGGCCCGTAAGCTGTCAACATGAAAACCATAGCCCTGACCGGAGCGACTGGATTCGTTGGGCGGCATACCCTTGACCTGCTGCTTGGCCAGGATGTTGCCGTCAAGGCACTGGTCCGACCCGGCCGCCAGGTTCCTGCAGCCGAGACCATGACCGCTGTCAGCGGCAGCCTCGACCATCCAGAATCATTGGCGGAACTGGTTCGCGACTGTGACGCTGTCATTCACATCGCCGGCAGCGTCAGTGGGCGAAACTACGTCGACCTGGCCAGGACGAATGCATCAGGTGTGCACCGCCTGCTCGTTGCCATGCAGGAGCACAGCCCAACCGCTCGCCTGGTTCATGTCTCCAGCCTGGCTGCCCGGGAACCCGCGCTGTCCGACTACGCGGCCAGCAAACGCGCTGGTGAAGACCTGGTCTGCACCAGCGCACTGGATTGGTGGGTCGTTCGCCCACCGGCGGTGTATGGCCCGGACGACCCCGCGTTGGCCTCGCTATGGCGGCTGCTGGCCCGGGGCCTGCTGCCGCGCATCGGCCAGGCGCAGGCGAGATTTTCACTGCTGCACGTCAGTGATCTGGCTGCAGCCCTGGTGGCATTGGCGCTGGCAA
>SKQI01000251.1 GCA_007119095.1 Wenzhouxiangella sp.
ACAACGATGACGGCGGCGAGTTCCTCTATCGCGGCATTGCCACGCGTTCGTTCGAGCGCCGCTTCCAGCTGGCCGACCATGTCGAAGTGGACGGCGCACGCCTGGAGAACGGTCTGCTCCATATCGATCTGAAGCGTGAACTGCCTGAGCAGATGAAGCCGCGCAAGATCGAAATTGGCAACGGCAAATCCCGTTTGATTGAAAACGAGGACACCAGCAAGGTGAAGGCAGCCTGAGGCTGTCTAGCCGCCTGCTTGTCCGGCGATATCAGGGGCGTCCATCAGGGCGCCCCTTTTGTATTGGGCAGGGGGCCGAACTGGTCTTTCCGGTTATCAGGATGTTGTCTGCGCCCCCGCCTTCGTCGAGGCTTGTGTAGGATAGTTTCATGTCGATCACCCAGGTACAAAGTCCCCGATCCATGTGGCTTCGTTTCTACCCCTTGTGGCAATGGCTGGTGTACATGCCGATCGTTTCGCTGGCGACCCTGGTCGGCGCGCTGACGGCCATGCCATTGGCTTTGCTGGTTTCGCCGCGTCTGGCAAATCTGTATGTCGCCGTGCCCTGGGGCCGCGTGCTGACCTTTTTCGCGCCGGTCAGGGTGGTGGTGGAAGGGGCCGAAACCCTGGACAAGTCTCGCTCCTACGTGCTGGTCGCCAATCATCAAAGCCAGTTCGACATCCCGGTGATCTACGGCCACTGTGGACTGGACTTGCGCTGGGTAATGAAAGCCGAGCTGCGCAAGGTGCCTTTCGTTGCCCAGGGTTGTCGGGCAATCGGCCACATCTTTGTCGATCGCAGCAACCCTGAGCAGGCAAGGCAGGCGGTCAATACTGCGGTGGCCAGACTCAAGCCGGGCACAGGGATCTTGTTTTTTCCGGAAGGAACGCGTAGCCGCAGCGGTCGTTTGCTGGACTTCAAGAAAGGGGCTTTCCGCGTTGCCATTGATCAGAAGCTGCCGGTTTTGCCGGTCACCGTGATCGGTACGCGTGACGTGATGCCAGCCGACTCCCTGCGAATCACCCCAGGTACAGTGCGTCTTCTGATCCACCCACCGGTGGAAACCGGCGAGCTCACACTGAATGACCTGCGCCGGCTCAGTGACCAGGTACGCACCATCATTGCCGATGGTCTGGATTCAGGACCAACACCCTGATGCAGCTCCAGGTACCGGATCCTGCCTATACGACCTCACCCCGTGCCCGGGCCAACTTCAGGCTGGCGGTCAAGCTCACCCTGGGGTTTCTGGCCGTGGTCTGGGCGGTGTTTCTGTTTGAGCAGATCACCCAGATCAGCCTGAGTCGCTTCGGCCTGCGACCGCGTGACAGCTTTGGTTTGCTGGGTTTGATTACCACGCCCCTGCTGCACGGCAGCCTGGCCCATATCAGCTCGAATTCGCTGCCGCTGTTTGTCGGCGGCGTCGCCATGCTGTTCCTGTATCCGCACTCGTCGCTTCGGGCACTGCCGATGATCTATGTGGGGTCGGCGGCGCTGGCTTGGACTTTCGCACGGCCCAGCGTGCATATTGGTGCTTCGGGCCTGGTCTACGGCATGCTTGCCTATGTCTTTGTGTCCGGAATATTGCGTCGGGATCTGCGTTCGGTCGGCGTTTCGCTGATGGTCTGGTTCTTTTATGGCTCGATGATCTGGGGTGTGTTGCCGGCCGGCCGTGGCATGAGTTGGGAGTTGCACCTGAGCGGTGCAGTATTCGGCGTGGTCCTGGCCTTTCTTTACCGTGACTGGGACCGGCCGCCGGTCAAGCGCTATGATTGGGATGATGAAGACGACGATGATGACAGCTATGCGCCTGGCGAGACCTTCGAGAATGACCTCCCAGTCGATGAGTCTGACCGCGAGCCCTGGCGCAGCGATCGCTCGCACTGAGCGGGGACGATACTGATGTTGCGACGACTGTTCGCGGTTTTGCTGGCTATCGTGATTCTGATCATTCTGGTTGGCTTCATGCTGCCGCGCACCATCACCATCGAGCGTGATCGAACCATCGACCAGCCCCGCGAGGTCATTTTCGAGGTTCTGCAGGATTTCCGTCATTTCTCGGCCTGGTCGCCGTGGCACGCCACCAACCCCGACGCCGGCTACCGCATTGAAGGCCGAGCTGCAGGCGTCGGTGCCGGGCTGGCCTGGAGCGATGAGGGCGGCAGTGGGGAAGGGCGATTGACCATTGTTGCCACTGATCCACCGCGCCTTATTGACATGCGGATGGAGCTGGGGGAAAGCGAAAACCACAGCTATTTCCTGATTGAACCCGACGGTCTTCAGCAGCGCGTCACCTGGGGGCTACAGGTGGAGTTCAATACGTTTGATCTGACCGGTCGATATATTGGGCTGCTATTGCCAACGCTGATTGGTCGCAGCTATAGCGAAGGACTGGAACGGCTGGAAGCCTACCTGGCAGAAACGCCAGGCCAGGTGCCGGAGCCGCCAGCGGACTTCGTCGACGAAACCTTTCCTGGCTCGTGAGCCAGCGCGGCCAGTTGCCTCGCCTGCACTGTTACGGCTGTGGGCGGGCGGCCAGGGTGATTGTGCGTTGGCTGCATGAACGCGCCGGCCTCGCAGTCGGCCAAGTGTGCAATCGTAGCCTGGCAAGCGCTGCAAAAGCGGTTGAATTCATTGGTGCTGGCCAGCCGGTCGAACATCTGACAGCGGATGTCAGCGGCGACTGGCTACTGCTGGGGCTGCCTGATGGCGAACTGGCCGCAGCGGCCCTGGGGCTGGCCTGCCGTATGCCCGGTCAGGCAGAGCTGGCATTTCACTTGTCAGGTTCGACACCAGCTGCCGTGCTGGAGCCGTTGGGGGTTCCGATCGCCTCGGTGCATCCGGCCCGCGCCTTTGCCGATCCTGCGCTCGCGCTGGCGGCCATGCCGGGCACCTGGTGCGTCGGGGAAGGGCGGGCCCGGCCTCTGGCCCGGCTGCAACCGGTTTTCGAGCGGGCAGGTGGCCAGTGGCTGGAAATCGATGCCAACGGCAAAGCGGCGTATCACGCCGCCACGGTCGCTGCCAGCAATTATTTGGTGACCTTGACTGAAATGGCTCGTGGCCTGGCTACCGCCGCCGGCCTGCCAGGCGCTGAGTCTGCAGACTTGCTCATCAGTCTGCAGCGGGCATCGCTTGAAAGTCTGGCCATAGCAAACCCTGCCAGGGTGCTGACCGGCCCGATCGAGCGTGGCGATCATGTCGCAGTGGAACGCTTGCTGACTGCTGCGGAAAGGCATGGCCATGGCCCGCTGTTCAGCGCCCTGGGGCTTGCCACGCTGACCCTGGCTCGTCGTGCTCGTGGCGCCAAAGACAGTGATCAGGCGCTGCAGGATTTGCTTACCAGTCGGTCAGATTGACCGTCGCCAGCCGCGACTGCCAGTTACCCACCTCGTCAGGGTCATCGATGCCGGCTGCCAGCGCGGCCCGGAATTCATCACCGGATATCAGGCTCACCCCCAAGCGCTCCAAATGCGGATTCCACAGTTGGCAATCGGCAAGGATGAAGCTCCAACTCTCCAGGCATCGCATTAACACTGACAAGGCCAGTTTCGAGGCATCGCGCCGAAAATGGAATTTCGATTCAGCAAAAAAGACCTTGCCGACAGCCACACCATAAAGCCCACCGGCCAGCTGGCCGTCGACCATAATCTCGACGCTGTGGGCATGCCCCAGCCGATGCAGCTCGCAGTAGGCTCGGCGCATGGCCGGGGTAATCCAGGTGCCGGTCTGATTCAGCCTGGGTCCGGCACAGGCATCAATGACGGTGCTGAAGGCCTGGTCCAGGCGGGCCTCGAATCGTCCCTGACGCAGGGTTCTGCGCAGGCGCCGAGGTGGTAGCCACTGGCCAGGGAACAAAACGGCGCGTGGCTCAGGCGACCACCAAAGAATTGGCGAGCCGTGCTCGAACCAGGGAAAGATGCCGCTTCGATAAGCGTTCAGCAGCCGGGTGCTGCTGAGATCACCACCCCAGGCAACCAGACCTTCCGGGTGATCGCTCAGGCCAGGCGCCGGAAACGGACTGTCCGGCGCCGGTCCGAGCTGGGGAATGTGATAGCGTTTCATCCCGCGTACGGATCGAGCGTCTCCAAGTGTTCACGATAACCGATCAGTGCCTGGTCCTCGGCTTTTAAATACTCGGCGATGGCACGTCGCATGCCTGGGTGTCGAATGAAATGGAATGAACGCGTCTTGACGGGTAGAAAACCGCGCCGGATCTTGTGCTCGCCCTGCGCGCCTGGTTCGAAGACTTTCAAGCCCTCTCGGATGCAGTAATCAATGCCCTGGTAGTAGCAGGTCTCGAAGTGGACATCGCGGGTGTCCTCCAGGCTGCCCCAATAGCGACCGTACAGATGGCTGTCACTGCGCCAGAACACCGCGCAGGCTCGATCCTTGCCGGCGAGCGTGGCAATACAAACCTGGAAGCCTTTGCCGAAGGCACGGGCGTTTTGTCTGAAGAATATGTCGTTGAGCATGGGGCGATTGCCATACAAGGCAAATGTGCCCAGGTAGCAACGGTGGACCAACCATAGTTCACGCTCGCTGATCGTGCTGCCATCAACCCAGCGGAACGACCAGCCGGCATCCTGCACCTTGCGGCGTTCCTGGCGGATGTTCTTGCGCGCGCGGCGGCGCAGCGCTGACAAAAAATCGTCGAAATCTCGCCAACCCTGGTTGTGCCAGTGGAATTGCCAATCGTAACGGGCGAGCCAGCCCGCCTGTTCCAGCAAGGCCGCATCCTGCGCGCTGCAGAAATTGACGCCGGCCGACGACAGACCATTGCTGACCACTATATCCTCAATTTTTTCAATGACCTGCCCAGCAGCGCGCGGGTTCAGCTCACTGCCGAGGAGGCGCGGACCGGGCACAGGGCTGAAAGGGGCGGCGACCAGCAGTTTCGGATACCACGCCATGCCCGCACCCTGGGCGGCTCGCGCCCACGCCCAGTCAAATACAAACTCCCCGTGAGAGTGCTCTTTCAGGTAGGCCGGTGCCGCGGCTTCGATGGCACCGGCGGCGTCCCGCTCGATGATCGGGCAGGGCGTCCAGCCAGTTGTCCGACCGACGCTGCCGGCCTGCTCCAGATCAGACAAAAACCGCCAGTCGATAAACGGATTGCCCTGGCTGAGCGCGTTCCAGGCCGACTGCGCCAGCCCGGAAAACGAAAGGTGATCTGGCCTAGTCTCAGTGGGCTGACTCGTCAAGGAATTTCTCGGCGTCCAGTGCGGCCATGCAGCCAAAACCTGCCGAGGTGACCGCCTGGCGGTAGACATGATCAGCGACGTCGCCTGCGGCAAAGACGCCGGCAACGCTGGTCATGGTAGCCATGCCCTCCAGTCCGCTGCGGATCTGGATATAGCCGTCAGTCATGTTCAGCTGGTTCTGGAAAATGGAAGTGTTCGGATCATGGCCGATGGCGATGAAGACGCCGTCCACGTCAACATTCTTGGTCTGGTCGCTGCCGACATGCTTGATTCTCATGCCGGTCACGCCGTCGTCATCGCCCAGTACCTCGTCGAGGACATGATCCCAGACGATCTCGACCTTGCCCTCGGCTTCGCGCTCGAACAGGCGTTGCTGCAGGATCTTTTCAGCGCGCAGCTCGTCGCGGCGATGCACCACTGTGACCTTGCTGCAGATATTGGCCAGGTAGAGGGCTTCCTCAACGGCCGTATTGCCGCCGCCAATCACCGCCACCGGCTTGTTGCGGTAGAAAAAGCCGTCGCAGGTGGCGCAAGCCGACACGCCGCGTCCCTTGAAAGCCTCCTCGGATTCCAGGCCCAGGTAGCGGGCTGAGGCACCGGTCGCGATGATCAGCGCATCGCAGGTGTAGCTGCCGCTGTCACCTTCCAGCCGGAACGGTCGCTGGTTGAGATCAGCGGTATGGATATGGTCAAAAATCATCTCCGTGTCGAATGCCTCGGCATGCTTGAGCATGCGCTGCATCAACTCCGGTCCTTGGAGGTCAGGATAGTCTCCGGGCCAGTTTTCGACGTCGGTGGTGGTCATCAACTGGCCGCCCTGCTGGATGCCGGTGACCATCGCAGGTTTCAGGTTGGCACGGGCGGCGTAAACCGCTGCGGTGTAACCGGCGGGGCCGGAGCCGAGGATCAGAAGCCGGAAATGACGGGGGTCGGCCATAGTATAATTTTCTCCAGTGCTGCGAGCGAGTCAGGGTACAAAGGTAAGGCCGCTTTTCGCTCAATCCAAGCAGCCGTCATCGGGGTAGTGGGGTCGGCAAGCCAATTCATTCCAACAAGCGCCGGCCAGCATTCCTTCATTATTTCGCACATTGTCGCAAGTTTGCATCGAGGAGTTTCAAAGTCATGCGTATTGGTATCCCAACAGAAACCAAGACCCTGGAGGGAAGGGTCGCGCTGGTTCCCGCCGCCTGCGGGGACCTGGTCCGCTCCGGGCATGAGGTTTTCATCCAGGCCGGCGCCGGCGACAAGAGCGGGTTTTCCGATGCGGATTTCGAAGCCGTTGGCGTGCAGATCCAGCCCGATGCCGCGGCCCTGTACGGTCAATCGGAACTGATCGTGAAGGTGAAAGAGCCGATCGACGGCGACCTCCAGCATCTGCGCTCCGATCACCTGCTGTTTTGCTACCTGCACCTGGCTGCCGAGCCGAAATTGACCGAACGTCTGCTGGAGATCGGGTTGACCGGCGTTGCTTTCGAGACGGTTGAAGAAGCCGATGGCTCGCTGCCGCTGCTGGCACCGATGAGTAACATTGCCGGCCGCATTGGCGTCCAGGTTGCCACCCATCTGCTGCACCAGCCGCAGGGCGGTCGCGGCATCTTGCTGGGTGGGCTGCCTTCAGCGGACCGCGGCCACGTGGTTGTGCTGGGTGCCGGTGCTGCCGGTGGCAATTCCGCCCAGCTGGCCGCGGCGGCCGGCGCGCGGGTTACGGTGTTCGACAAGCGCCAGGATCGCCTGGCCCAGATGATGGCCATCGGACCAAACGTGACCGCGCTCTATCCCTACATCGAGACGGTCGGCGAATTTGTTGCCAAAGCCGATATGGTGATCGGCGCCGTCCTGGTCACCGGCGCACGCGCCCCGCATGTGGTGACAAGAGAGATGATTGCCAGCATGGAGGACGGCAGTGTCGTGGTCGATATTTCCGTCGACCAGGGCGGTTGCTTTGAAACCACCCGGCCAACGACGTACGCTGACCCCACCTACAAGGTCGATGGCGTGACCCACTTTGCCGTTACCAATATGCCAGGCGCGGTACCCCGAACCTCCAGTCAGGCGCTGTCAGCGGCCATCCTGCCGTATGTTCAGCAGATGGCGCGCAGCGATTGGGAGCAGCGGGAGTCACTCGCCAAGGGCGTAAATGTGCGTGATGGCAAGATCGTGCACCCTGCATTGATGTGATTATAATCAATCCTTTGGCAGGTATCGTTAAGGCGAATTAGCGCAATGAGCAAAGCCGGAAGCAAACGCAAGAAAGCGGAGCCAGAGCCTTCCGGTACCCTGGCCAGGCGCCTGGCCGAGGCCTTGTTCCTGTTGACCTTGGTCACCGCGCTGTACCTGCTACTGAGCCTGGTCAGCCACCACCCGACCGATCCCAGCTGGTCGCGGGATGTAGGGGCTGACCAGGTTCGCAATCTAGGCGGTCGATTCGGTGCCTGGGTATCCGATCTTTTCCTGGTCGTTTTCGGATACATGGCCTACATAGCGCCATTCCTGGTCGGGCTGGTCGCCGTGCGCCTGCTGCGCGAGCGTTCTGAACCTGCGACGCTGCCGGAATGGTCGGTCAGGGCCTGTGGCCTGGTATTGATCATCCTCTCCGGCTGTGCCCTGCTGGCGATGCAGGGGCGTGGCGGTCTTGACGACGGCGGCGGCGTGGTGGGCTCTGTTCTTTCCTCCCTCATGGTCGCGCCGATGGGGTTCACCGGCGCCGTATTGATCAATCTGACCGTTCTGTTGGTCGGCATTACCCTGTTTACCGGCTTGTCCTGGGTGGCCGTGGTCGACAAGACAGGGCGATCAGCCTTGAGCGGAGCGGCCTGGTTGGTTGCCAGCATTGGCCGACTGCGCGATTGGTGGGCCGGTCGCAAGGCACGGGCCGAGCGGGAAGAAGTGCGCAAGCGCGACACCGCCAAGCGCAAGACCCGCCAGGAAGTGCATATCGAGCCACGGGTAGAGCCGACCATCACCAAGCCGGTCGAACCAAAGCTGCGCCAGCAGCCATTGTTCAAGAACCTGTCGGAAAGCGGCTTGCCGCCGCTGGAACTGCTGGACGAGCCGAGTCAGCAGAAGTCTGGGTACTCGGAAGAAACCCTGAAGGCCATGAGCCGACAGGTAGAGCTGAAGCTGGCTGATTTCGGGGTTGAGGTCGAAGTGGTGGCAGTGCACCCGGGGCCGGTGATTACCCGTTTCGAGCTGCAGCCGGCGCCTGGCGTGAAGGGTGCCCAGGTCTCCAATCTGGCCAAGGACCTGGCGCGCGGTCTGAGCGTCATTTCCGTGCGCGTTGTCGATGTGATCCCCGGCAAGAGTGTTATCGGCCTGGAAATCCCGAATCAGAACCGGGAGATTGTCTATCTTCGTGAAATTCTGTCCTCAGAGCCTTACGGCAAGGCCAGTTCACCCCTGACCCTGGGGCTGGGCAAAAGCATTTCGGGCAAGCCGATTTGCGCCGACATCGGCAAGATGCCGCATCTGCTGGTAGCGGGTACGACGGGATCGGGCAAGTCGGTTGCCATCAACGCCATGATCCTGAGTTTGCTGTACAAGGCCACCCCTGACCAGGTCCGACTGATCATGGTCGATCCGAAGATGCTGGAGCTGTCGGTTTACGAGGGCATTCAGCATTTGCTTACCCCCGTGGTCACCGATATGAAAGAGGCCGCCAATGCCCTGCGCTGGTGCGTGGCCGAGATGGAACGCCGTTATCGCCTGATGGCCGCGCTGGGCGTTCGCAATCTGGCCGGGTACAACCGAAAAGTCAAGGACGCGGAAGACAAGGGCGAGCCAATTCCTGACCCGCTGGTCGACCCGGCTGCCTTGCTGGAAGGCAGCGATCCGCCGGTGCTGGAGAAATTGCCGTTCATTGTCGTAGTCGTCGATGAATTCGCCGACATGATGATGATCGTGGGCAAGAAAGTCGAGCAGCTGATCGCGCGTCTGGCTCAGAAAGCCCGGGCCTCGGGCATTCATCTGATCCTGGCGACGCAGCGCCCTTCGGTGGATGTCATTACTGGCTTGATCAAGGCCAATATTCCCACCCGCATGGCCTTCCAGGTTTCTTCGCGCATCGATTCCAGAACCATCCTCGATCAGCAGGGAGCAGAGCAGCTGCTGGGCCACGGAGACATGCTCTACCTGCCGCCGGGGACCGGTTTGCCAGATCGCGTCCACGGTGCCTTTGTCGATGATCACGAGGTTCATGCTGTGGTCGAGTGGCTGAAAGAGCAGGGTGAGCCGGATTACCTGGAGGACGTGCTTGCCGAAACCCAGACCACCAGCGACGGCCAGACCATTGGCGAAAATGGTCTGCCGGAAGCGGCTGCCGGCGACTCCGAAGATGAACTTTACGACAAGGCAGTGGCCTATGTGTTGGAAAGCCGTCGAGCCTCGATCTCCAGCGTCCAAAGGCAGCTGCGTATCGGTTACAACCGCGCCGCACGGCTGATCGAGGAAATGGAAGCCCAAGGTGTGGTCTCGCCACCAGAGCACAACGGCCAGCGAGAAGTGCTGGCACCCGCGCCGCCGCGAGACTAAGCCGGCTGTCAGGTCAGATCGGCCTGACGATAACCTCATCACGGAGAATTGCCCTTGAAGCAAGTGCTTTTTGTTCTTCTGGCCTGCGGTCTGAGCGCCAATGCCCTGGCCGATGCACGCGAGCGGCTGGACCGCTTCGCCGAAGGACTGACATCCCTCAGCGCTGATTTCACTCAGCTCACCCTGGATGAAAGAGACTGGCCGACAGAGCAGTCGGAAGGCCGCCTGTACTTTCAACACCCGGACCGATTTCGCTGGAGTTATGGCGACCCATTCCCGCAGGAAATGGTGGCTGATGGCGAGAAGTTGTGGCACTACGACGAATCACTGGAGCAGGTCACCGTCCGCGACCAGCCGCCGGCTGAAGAATCGCCATTGCTGGTGCTGACCCGTCCGGAGTTACTGGATCGCTTCTACCAGATCGAGGCCAGCGACGAAGACCACGTGCTGAGCTTTCGTCCCCTGACCGACGACGGCGAGTTCGAATTGGCGAGCCTGATCTTCATCGGCGAAGTGCCAGCTGCGCTTGAGCTGCTCGACCGTTTTGGTCAGTTGACCCGCATCGAGCTCCACGACCTGGTTCGCAATCCAGAGCTCGATCCGGCCCTGTTTCAGTTCATCATTCCGGCTGGCGCGGATGTGCTGGAGGGCTACTGATCTCCTGTCCTCCCGACTGGCAGCCAATGGCACTGTTTTTCAGCCATTGTTTTCAGCTGTCAGTCAGCGAATTGATCAGGTACAATACGCGGCTTGCTGAGAATCGAGGCGTTAAAGGCCGCACCAAGTATTCCGAGGTGCTCAGCAAAAGCCAGGTTTACGGAGAGGTGCCGGAGTGGTCGAACGGGCTCATTTGAGGAATTCGCCTGGCACTTCTTTCAGCTCGCCATTGGCGATCTGAAAACCGCTCCAGTCAAATGACTGGGGCAGGCGAGCCCTTGAATTACGGGGTTAGTCAACAATTTGAGCAATACCAGGTTTACGGAGAGGTGCCGGAGTGGTCGAACGGGCTCGCCTGGAAAGTGAGTGTACGGTTTATCCCGTACCGAGGGTTCGAATCCCTCCCTCTCCGCCAGTTAGAGTAATGCACCGGA
>SKQI01000219.1 GCA_007119095.1 Wenzhouxiangella sp.
GAAGGTAGCGGTGCCAACCTGGCACTCAGCCTGATGCTATTTGACGAGAATGCCCAGCTGCTCGGCAGCAACTCCGAGGTTTTCGGGCAGTTTTTTCTAGGCCCGGGCAACCCGTACGATGATCGGCCGCACGCTGCCGACCTTCGCCTTGGCGCCATTCGCTTCGGTGCCAGCACCCACTTTTACGACGGCCTGCTCGATGAAGTGAGGATCCACAGCAACGCACTTGACCAGGCTGCCTTCGCATCACTGGCCACACAGATCAGGAGCTGCCCGGCCACCGGCGGCCTGGTTGCCGAGTATCTGATGGAGCAGGCCAACTGGTCCGGGACAGTCGGTGAAGTGCTCGACACCGGTGGCAACGACTTTCACGGCACCGCTGAAGGAACGACTCGCACTGCGGCCACGGCTCCGGCCCTGAGCGGCAATCCCGGCAGCTGTCGCTATGGCATCTTTGATGGGGAAGACAGTGGGATCTTTCTTGGCAGCGGGCTCGACTTTGACTTTGGCAACGAGCTGACCGTGATGGCCTGGGTGCGCTGGTCGACGGATCCGGCCCTGGGTACCTCTTTCGCCAATATCATCTCAGCCATCGATCCGGCCGACGGTGGCGGCGACCTGGGACAGTTCTGGCTGCAACACGCTACGGTTGATGGCACCAATAACCGCTTTTTTGAATTCGCCGTCCGCAACGACAGCGGCGCACGTCGCCTTATTCGCTCAACAACCGAGCCACAGTCGGGCATCTGGTATCACCTCACCGGGGTCTATGACGGTCAACGGGTACGCATCTTCGTCAACGGCCAGGAGGAAATCGGCACTGGCTTTGCCAACCTTTCCGGCCCGGTCTCCGCGACGCATCCCGGGGTGCAAAGCCACATCGGGCGCTGGGCACGCACGCCCGGCAATGCCCGGCGTTTCACTGGCAAGATCGATGAGGTCAGGGTTTTTGACACAGCACTGGACAACAGTGAAATCAACGACTGGATGATCACCCGCCACCCTTGCGAAGAGCAACCGTTAAACCATATTCGGATCGAGCATTCCAGCGCCGGCCTGACATGTCAGGCCGAAATTATCACCCTGCGCGCCTGTGCCGACGAGGCCTGCAGCGAGGAATTCAACGAGGAGGTCACTGTAGAATTCACCAGCCCAGCGGGCAACTGGTCTCCAAGCTCATTGAGCTTTACCGGCCAGGCAACGGTGGGCCTGCAAGTCACCGAACCAGGCAGTGTCACGCTCGACGCAGCCAGCAACCCGGCCGCGCCGATACGCTGCTTTGTCGGCGCTACAGAAAGCTGCACGATGGAATGGGCCGAGGCAGGTTTCTTGATCGAAGCACCTGATCATGTCTCGGCCACGACCGCCAACGGCGTGATTCGCGCCGTGCGTTCTGATGACGATGCGCAAGCCTGCGTGCCGGCTTTCGGTGATGTCAGTCGGCAATTGGATTTCTGGAGCCAGTATGTCAACCCTAGCGACGGCGTGCTGGGAGTTTCGGTCAACGGCAGCGCTATCGCATCCGCATCACCGGGCAGTGCAGTCACTCTTGACTTTGACTCTGCAGGCGCAGCCCCATTCACCGTCAGCTATCCGGACGTTGGCCAAATGCGTCTCCATGCACGTTATCTGGGCAATGAAGAAGAAGACGCCGGCCTGGAAATGCTGGGGCAGGGTGACTTCGTCGTCCGGCCGGCCGGTTTCGCCGTTGAAGCCGTGGGTAACCCGGAAGCCACCAGCGCCAGCGGCCCGGTATTCCGAAACGCCGGTCAGCCCTTCGAGATCATCGTCAGCGCTCTCAACGTTACCGGCACTGTAACACCCAACTTCGGCCGTGAAGCTCCGCCTGAAGCGGTCACACTGGATTTGGAACTGGTAGCACCCGTTGACGGCGCTAATCCTGGCCTGAACGGCAGCCTCAATGCATTCGGTGCCCCATGCAGCGAACACATCGGCGCGCCGGGCACGGCCTGCGGTAGCGAATTCAGATTTGGAGAAGTCGGTATCATCCGCCTGCAACCACGCCTGGCAAGCGGCGCCTATCTGGGCACAGCCAATGCAGTCGGTGACTGGTCTGGCAATATCGGCCGCTTTATTCCTTCCCACTTTCACCTGTCGGGGGCGACGCTGACTGACCGCGCAATGCTGGATGACTGCAGCGACGATTTCACTTACCTGGGTGAGTGGATGGCTGCCGAATTCAGCCTGCTGGCCCGGTCGGCCTCAGATGGTTTGACAGTCAACTACACCGGCGACTTCGCCCGCCTGGGTTCTGGCCAGCTCGGCTTGGCCGCTTCTCCTGCGCCGACGTTCCGCGACACGACAAGCATTTGGGACGAGGGTATAGGAACAATCGAAACTTCGTTAAGGGTAGTCCGAAACGGGCCGGATGGGCCCTACGACCCCTTCGAATTAACCGTCTCGCCGTTGGATGCAGACGGCGTTACCCTGGTCGGCGCCAATCTGATCGGCAGCACCCGACTTCTGTTTGGCCGAATGGTGATCGACAACGCCATTGGCTCCGAACTGGGGCCGCTGGAATTGCCTTGGCGAATCGAGATCTGGAAAGACCAGACTTGGCGAGTCAACACTTTGGACAACTGTACGAGCCTCGACTCGAGCGATGATCTGACCATCGAAAATAGCCATGGCGATCAGGCCGGTCGCGATGAACCTATTGCTGTAGAGAGCGGTGGCGCAACCACCACGCTGTTGACAACAGCCAGTCAGCTCCAGGCTGACCAAGGGCGCGGTTATCTGCATTTGAGTGCACCGATGGCACCCGGATGGGTCAAGGCACTGCCGACATTGGAGAATCGCTGGCCATTCCTGCAGGACGATCTGAATGA
>SKQI01000048.1 GCA_007119095.1 Wenzhouxiangella sp.
GGGCTCCAGCCACTGGCGGAAGATGGTCTGATCGAGCTTCATTCCGGCGGATTCCGCGTCACCAGCAATGGGCTATTGTTTCTGCGCGCCATTGCCAAGGCATTCGACGCCTACCTGCAACCACAAACTCAGGGAAGCGGGCGCTTTTCACGCATCGTCTGATCGGCAATATCTGATCGGCAGAAAGCCTTTGCTTCCGTTCGAGACTGCATTCAACGTAGCTGATATACTTAACGCCGGATTGTTCCATTGCCTTGCTCAGGTGTTGGCGTTAGCAACATTCAGGACGGAAATCGCTCGATGGCAGACAAACATCTATTGAGGGAGGTCGGACACCTCGAAACACGCTGCGAGGACTGTGCCTTGTTCGGCCTGTGTTTCGCTCAGGATCTTTCCACCGAAGAACGCAGCTTGCTCAACAAGATCCTGAAGCGTCAGCAGCCCGTCGAGCGCAATGAGCATCTGTACCATGGTGGTCAATCTCTAAAAAGCGTCACCGTCGTTCGATCCGGCTCAGTCAAGGCCTACCAACTGTCCAACGATGGTGATGAGATCGTGTCCGGTTTTTATCTGCCCGGAGAAATCATCGGGCTGGACGCGCTGGCCAGCGGCAGGCACCCGGGCGCGGCGGTCGCACTTGAAAACAGCCGCACCTGCGAAATCCCGTTAAAGGAATTCGTCCGTATGCTGCATGGCAGCCCGCGGCTGAATCAGGTCATGTTGAACCTGTTGTCCGAGGAGATGGCTGAAACGCGGGAGCTGCTGCTGGTCGTCGGCCGTCTAGACGCGCGCACGCGAGTCGCGCTGTTTCTGCTGAGCATGTCGCGGCGACTGTCTCGCCGCAACCAGGATCCCGATCAATTTCGCCTGACCATGGACCGCAGAGACATTGCCAATTACCTTGGCCTGACCATTGAAACCGTGTCGCGCACCCTCAGCGCCCTGCAGCGCGAGCGGGTGATTGAAGTCCGCGGCAAGCTGGTCAACGTGCTGGACCGAACCAAGTTACGAGAGCAGGCCGCCAAGACGTTTGAGCCCGGACAGCAACGCCGCTCCGCCGGATAGCCATCTGACCGGCCAGTCTCATTCAGCCGGCATTTCCGTGGCCCTGACCAACTGGGCGAAGAACAAGGCGTTGGCAAACAGGCGCTCCGTTCCAGCCCAGTAACCTCTGAACAGGTAGTCATCGGCCATGCGGATTACCAAGCCCGCACCGTGACGGGTTGCGCTCAGCGCCGGCGTGCCTGCCAGGCGCTCGGCCGTTTCATCGGACAGGAAACCCGAGGCAAGCACATCATCTGAATAAACGCCGGCGTTGACGTAAGCGTTGTCGACCGTCCGCAGGCGATGACGGCCGCGGCGGAACACAACCTGCTCAGGCTCACTGTAGCCGAAGGCCAGCGGATGACTGACATCCAGCACGACATTGAGTGCACTGCCGCCGATCAGCTGGCGGGCGAAATCGGCCTGAAAATCGTCGTAGGCACGCCGTTCCGGCACCTTGTCGTCGGCATCTGCGTTCAGGGACTCGTCCACGAACGACCAGTCCAGTGACAAACCCTCGACCCAGGCCGAAGCCGAGCGACCCGCGATCAGGATGCCGCCGTTTCGCACATAAGCGGCCAACCGCTCGGCAACGGTGGGAGGCAGCCATTCATAATTACCATCGGGCAGAATGATATGGCTGTAGTCGCTCAAATCCACACGCCACAGGCTGCCGTGTTCCAGCTGCACCAGCGGCATCTTCAGAAAAGTATCGAACCAGTGCCAGATATAGCCGGCATGCGTGGCCCGCAGACCGGGCCCCACCAGCAGTGCCGGACGCACGGGCTCAAGCACCGGTGCAGACGGCGCGCCCAGATCAGGACCGGTCAGAGCAAGTCCGCCGCTGACCGAGTACAAATCAATGCCGTGGTGGTCGGCCAGGTAACCGAGCAGATCGGTCACCGGATCGAGCTGCTGGTCTTGCAGCCCCCGATGGATAACCAGGCTGCCGCGACTGAAGTTGCGCTCGCCATCGGAGGTGGCAATGCGCAGCGGATCCCGCGTGACCTGGACCCGATAGCCGGCCTGGAGCAGCGCGGCCAACGCCGCTGGTGCAGCGTGCTGATCCCAAGCCAACAGCCAGGCCAACCCGTCGGCCTGCGGTCGGATACCGGCAGGCCCGGGCGCAGCCTCCAGGCGGGTACCGGTAGACGGCGCGCGCCGCACAGCCTCCATCGGCAGTCCGTGCGACATGGCCAGCGGCCAGGTTGAAACATCGTAGAAGGTTTCCATCGGCAGCTCGGCGACCGGCTCCAGCAGGGAAACAATCAGCCGGTAATGCACTTGGCTGGCAGGGACAAACCAGGCCGCATCGGCCTCGTGCAGGCTGCCGCCAATGCTGACCGGCTCAGACAATTCCCGCACCTCGATATCGTGGTCAATCAGCAGGCTGAGCAGGCGCGCAGCCCGCCCCGGGTCGCCACCATCGCCCAGCAGCCAGCCGGCCCGGCGGTCGGCGCGCGCTTTTTCCCGGGCGCTGGCAAAGAACTCGCGCTGGTAGTCGACCAGTTCATCGGCCAGCGCATGGCTGGCCTGAAGGGTAGACAAGCTGGTTCGCACCTGGTTGGCCACCGCCTGTGCAAAGGTTCGGGTGCCATACACCGTGTCCTGCAGATGGCCGCGGACCGAGGCCTGCTCGAACAAAATGCCAATACCGCCGGTCAGATCCGGATAGGTCGACCCTTTGCCCACGTAGTAGTCATCGAACAGCTCGCGGGTGAAGTAGGGCTCACCGGCCTGATCCAGGATGCGGGCATGGAACTCGGCGATCTTGCGGGTCAACTCGTAGTTGCGCTCAGGCGTCAGCGGGTTATTGCGCTCGGGCACCCCCGGCTGGAAAAAGTAGGTGGTATTCGGCCCCATTTCATGAACATCGGTCAGCACGTGCGGACGCCACTGCCGCAGCCAGGCCATGCGCGCCTGCGACTCCGGATGCACCAGCGGCAACCAGTCGCGATTCAGATCGAACCAGTAGTAATTGGTGCGTCCGTTCGGCCAGGCCTCATTGTGCTCGCGGTCGGATGGATCAGCCGAAGGATTCTGTCCGCGATGGGAATTGACCCAGTGAGCGAAGCGGTCCAGACCGTCCGGGTTGAGCACCGGCTCCATGATGATGATCAAGTCTTCCAGCCAGGCGCTGACCTCGGCATCATCGGAGGCCGCCAGATACCATGCCGTCAGCGCCGCTGCCGTCGCCGCCGAGGCTTCGTTGCCGTGAACGGCATAGCCCAGCCAGATGACCGGCGGGCCCTCACCCGACTCGCTGGCAACACGCCGACCCTCGCGCAGCGCGGCAATTTCAGCCAATCGCTCAGGCGCGGCAATGGTCAGCATCTGCAGCGGGCGCAGCCCGTGGGTCTGGCCGATGGTTTCAATCTCTACCCGTTCTGACGCCGCCGCCAGCCGCTCCAGGTAGCCGGCAATCTGGTCATGCCGAGGATGCCACTGACCGGGTTCGAACCCCCAGTAATCGGCCGGCGCCGGCACATCATTCCGCGGTTCAAAGCCATCCGGCAATCCCGGTCCCGCCCCCAACACACAGACCGGCGCTAGCAGCGCCAACAAAGCAAACATCCGAAAAACCATCAAAAATCACTCTTCCAAGATCCAGAACCAACGCAAGGGTACCCCATCCAGATCAAACTGCTCTTGCCTTTTCCCTACTCCCTTTCACCCTTCAGTTATCCTTTCAATCTCACTGACCACAAAGGAACCCACCATGAAGCTGACCTCGACCGATCTGCAAAACAATGCCGCCATCGATCCGCGCTTCGCATTCGGCAAGCCGGATGCCGATCAGCACATGGCGCTGTCAGACAACTTAAGCCCGCACCTGGCCTGGTCAGGCGCTCCGGCCGGCACCCAATCCTTTGTGCTGCTATGCATGGATCCGGATGTTCCCTCTGTTGCCGATGATGTCAACCAGGAAGGAAAGGTATTGCCGGCCGACATGCCCAGGGTGGATTTCTGTCACTGGGCCATGGTGGACATTGGCACCGACATCACCGAACTGGCCACCGGCGCCTGCAGCCAGGGCGTTACCGTCAAGGGCAAGCAAAACCCGCCCGGACCGGCCGGTGCCCGCCAGGGCCTGAACGACTACACCGGCTTCATGGCCGGCAACCCGGATATGGCCGGCGACTACTTCGGCTACGACGGCCCCTGCCCGCCCTGGAACGACGAGCGCCTGCATCACTATGTGTTTACTGTTTATGCCCTGGACGTGGAAAAGCTGGACCTGCCGGACAAGTTCACCGGCCAGGATGTGCAAAAGGCCATGGAAGGGCATGTGCTGGCTGAAGATAGTTTGACGGGGACTTATACGTTGAATCCAGATTTTTCGGGGTAAGGTTTTTTAACCACGGAAAACACGGATATAAAAAATAGGGGTGAAGGGGGAGGGGTGAGGGGTGAGGGTGGACGCGATGGTTGGGCGGGCATTTCTTGCCCCTTCCTCCCAACTCTCGCAGCGGGGGGGTATCTGCCAGCTCGCGGCCTGACCGGGTGCGGAGGATGGCGACAAGCTTGCCCCGAGCCGTCACCAAACGACCAAGCCCGATCGAAGCCCCCGCGATAAGAGACTCACTGAGTCAACCCTACCGGACCCAAGGCCACCAAAATCAAGCCCATCGGCAAAGCCGCTCACCCGGTCAGGCCGTGAGCTGGCGGATACCCGCCGATGCCCCTCCCAACCCAACCCCAACTGCTCAACTTCTAAACAACTACTGTTGACTATCTGAGCAACCGCAAAAACCACCCCGCGCCAAGTCCCTGATTTTTATGCGGCGCACTACTGGCGCGAATCTTGCTTTACTAACGGCGTGTCTCAACCCAAACCAAGGACGCGTACAACATGACGCCCAATGAAGTTCTGAAGAAGATCCGCGACGAAGAAATCGAGTTTGTCGATTTCCGCTTTGCCAACACCCTCGGCAAGGAACAGCATGTCACCGTGCCGGCTTCCGCAGTCGACGAAGAGCTGCTGACCGACGGCAAGATGTTCGACGGATCATCCATCGTCGGCTGGAAAGGCATCAATGACTCCGACATGGTGCTGATGCCGGATACCGAAGCCACTTTTCTTGACCCGTTCTCCGAGCACAAGACCCTGAATGTCAACTGCGACATTCTCGAGCCTGCAACCATGCAGCCCTACACGCGCTGTCCGCGCTCGCTGGCCAAGCGCGCCGAGGCGTACCTGAAGTCCAGTGGCGTAGCTGACGTCGCCTATTTTGGCCCGGAACCCGAGTTTTTCGTTTTCGACAGCGTCCGCTGGAAAAACGACATCTCCGGCGCATTCTTCTCCATTGATGCCGAGGAAGCCGCCTGGAACACCAGCAAAAAATACGAAGGCGGCAACCATGGCCATCGCCCGAAGGTCAAGGGCGGTTATTTCCCCGTGCCGCCGGTGGACGGTCTGAATGACCTGCGCAGCCTGATGTGCGCCACCCTGGAAGCGATTGGAATCCCGGTCGAAGTACATCACCATGAAGTCGGCACCGCCGGTCAGTGCGAAATCGGCACCCGCTTCAACTCGCTGACACGCAAGGCAGACGAGCTTTTGATGATGAAGTACGTCGTTCAGAACGTGGCTCACATGCATGGTCGCACAGCCACCTTCATGCCCAAACCGCTGGTCGGCGATAACGGCTCCGGCATGCACGTCCACCAGTCACTGGCCAAGGATGGTACCAACCTGTTCGCCGGCGACGGCTACGGTGGCTTGAGCGAGACCGCCTTGCACTATGTCGGCGGCATCTTCAAGCATGCTCGCGCCATCAACGCCTTCTCCAACTCCACCACCAACAGCTACAAGCGTCTGGTCCCGGGCTTCGAAGCCCCGGTAGTCCTGGCCTACTCGGCCCGCAACCGCTCGGCATCCTGCCGCGTGCCGTGGGTGCCGAGTGACAAGGCCCGCCGCATTGAAGTCCGTTTCGGCGATCCGGCTGGCAACCCCTACCTGACCTTCGCTGCAATGATGATGGCCGGCATTGACGGCATCATCAACAAGATCGATCCGGGCGCACCGATGGACAAGGATCTTTACGACCTGCCGCCTGAAGAAGAACGCGACCTGCCGCGCGTCTGCCACGCTCTGGACCAGGCGCTGGAAGCGTTGGATGCCGACCGCGACTTCCTCAAGGCCGGCGACGTCTTTTCTGACGACCTGATCGACGGCTACATTGCCTTGAAGATGCAGGAAGTGACTCGCTTCCGCATGTCCACCCACCCGGTGGAATTCGATATGTACTACTCCTCCTGACCTCTACCCCGAAGCGTCTGTATTGGAGGATCTTTGGCCGGGCACATGCCCGGCCTTTTTTTATGGAAGAACGGGAAGTGAAAAAGGCAGCATTTCGCCGGCTTGGGCTGTCAAAACGGCTTTGCTCTACAATGACGAATGCGACTTGCTACTGGACCTGACCATGAGATATCTGATTATTTTGTTCGCCCTGCTCGTAATCAGCCTGCCACTGGCGGCCCAGCCCATTTACAAGGTCGTCGACGAGCACGGCAATGTTACCTACACGGATCAAAAGCCCAGCGACGATGCCCGACCGATGGACCTGCCCGAAATCAACGTCCTGGGCTCAGACACCGATGACGTTGCGGTCGTCGAGCCCGATCAAGCGCTTGACTCGCCCGGGCTGAACTTCCGCATCCTTTCGCCGGAAAACGAAGAGCGCATCATCACCGATGGAGATACCGTGGGCATCAGCCTGGGCAGCGACATTCAGATACCGCCCACGGCCATGATTGTTCTTTACGTGAACGAGATTGCACAGGCGCCGATCCAGAGCATGGATGCACAGATCGAGTCGCTGGATCCCGGCGAACACAGCTTCAGAGCCGAGCTGCAAACCTCGAGCGGACGGGTACTCGCAGAGACCGAAACCATCACTTTCTTCAAGGAATAGTCCCTGACCCGGTGCTGACACCAGTCGATCCGAACGACCTGGTGACCGGCCTGATTCGCGTCGACTCGGTCGGCCAGGTCAGCTGGTTGAACCAGGCAGCAGCCAGCCTGCTGGGCAAACGCACGCGTGATTTGATCAACCTGGACCTGGGCGAGCTGTCACCGTCGCTGGCCAGCTGGCGCCGGCAAGTCGCCGATCATGGCCGCACCATCCAGGTTTCCGAGAGCGGCCTGGAAGGCAGCAGTCAACCAGTTGATGCTACTCTGCAAGCTGCCGGCGATGATGTACTGATCGAGCTTCACCCCTTGACCGAACGACTTCGCCAACGCGAAATGACCGAGCGCGTCGATCGCCAGCAAGCACTGACCATGCTCAGCCGCGCCCTGGCTCACGAATTGCGCAACCCGCTGGCTGGTGTCCGCGGCGCAGCCCAACTGATCGCAGCCAGCAGTCCCGACGACGCGCACATACGCCATGCCAGCATGATCCAGCGCGAAGTTGATCGGATCACCGCCCTGATCAACGATTTTGCCGGCGATGGGGAAGCGGCGATGACATCGACCAATCTGCACCGGGTACTCGACGAAGCCGCTGACCTGGTAATGGCCGAACATCATGGACATTTGCTGATGGAGCGGCGGTTCGATCCCAGCATTCCAGAAATCCTGGCTGACAACGGTGCCCTGCGTCAGTTGTTTCTGAACCTGCTGCGCAACGCTGCCCAGGCCGGCGCCGGTCAGTTGATCCTGAGCAGCGCCATCGAGCATCACTCGCCGCTGGTTGACGAGCCTGCCCGGCATGCCGTTCGCATCGACATTGACGACGACGGCCCCGGCGTACCCGAGTCGATCAAGGATCGACTGTTTCTGCCCCTGGTCACCGGCAGCGAATCCGGGTCAGGCTTTGGCCTGGCCCTGGCCCAGCAGATTGCGCGTCGTCACGGGGGGCTGATTGAACATATCGAATGCGCCACCGGCTGTCGTTTTCGCGTGCGCCTGCCACTGATCCAGGCCAAGGAATCTGCCCATGACTGAGCGAGTCTGGGTAATCGATGATGATCCCGGCATACGCTATGTGCTCGAAGAGTACCTGCGCGGCCTGAAAGTGCCGGTGCGAACGTTTGCCACTGGTGATGAGCTCCACGCCGCGCTGGCTCGCCATCAGCCTGACCTGGTCATCGCCGATATCCGCCTCAAGCAAGAAAGTGGGCTGACCCTGATGCAAGAGCTGCGGCAGCAGCTCCCGGACCTGCCCGTCATCATCATGACCGCCTACACCGATGTCGACTCCGCGGTGCGGGCTTTTCAGGGCGGTGCATTCGAGTTTCTCGCCAAGCCCTTCGACCTGGACGAGGTCGGACGCCTGGTCCGCAAGGCGCTGACCGTGGCTGAAGACGAGATCTCCGCCGGCGAGCGCAACGCCGGCCTGATCGGATCGTCCCCGGCCTTCCAGGACCTGATCCGAATGATCGGCCGGCTGTCGGCCAGCGACATCCCGGTGCTGATCACCGGCGAGACCGGCACCGGCAAGGAACTGATCGCCCGCGCCCTGCACAACCACTCGCCGCGTGCCAACGGACCGTTCGTGGCGATCAATTCTGCAGCGATCCCGGAAGATTTGCTTGAGTCAGAGCTGTTCGGTCATGAGAAAGGCGCGTTCACCGGCGCAAGCGAACAGCGCAGCGGACGGTTTGAGCAGGCCCGCGCCGGCACTCTGTTTCTGGACGAAATCGGCGACATGCCGCTAAGCCTGCAGTCACGCCTGCTGCGGGTGCTGGCCGAGGGCGAGTACTACCGCCTTGGCGGTCGCGACCTGATTCGGACCGACGCCCGCGTCATCACCGCCACCCACCGGGACCTGGCTCGCCGAGTTGCCGAAGGCAGCTTTCGTGCCGACCTGTACCATCGCCTGAAAGTGATTGCCCTGCATGTGCCTCCGCTGCGCGAGCGACGTGAAGATATCCCGGAGCTGACCCGCCACTTTCTGCGCGAGGCCGGTCGAGAATTCCGGCTGCCGCCGAAACTAGCCGACAAGCCCGTGCTGCAGCATCTGGCAAGCCTGCCCTGGTCGGGCAACGTGCGCGAACTCAAGCACCTGTGCCAATCCCTGGCCGCATTGGCACCGGCCCCGGTGATCGGCATTGATGACTTGCCGCGCGAGTATCGAAGCCGGGCCAGCAGCGGCTCAAGCATGGGCGGCGACTGGCAGCAGCTACTGGCAGACAGTCTGCGCCAGGCCTTGCGGGACAATCACGACAACTGCTACGAGCCCCTGAAAGAGACTTTTGAACGATGTGTCGCCCGGGTCGCCGTCGACACCTGCAGCGGAAACCAGTCAGAGGCCGCCCGCCGCCTGGGCATTAGCCGTAACACCCTGGCCCGGATGTTGGGCTGAGTCAATTGAGCTGTAGCCAGAAGGTCACAGGCCCATCGTTGACCAGCTCCACCTGCATATCGGCGCCGAAAAGTCCGGTCTGAACCTGCGGCCAGGCCAGCTCAGCTCGCTCGACCAGCCCCTCAAACAGGGCCTGCCCCAGTGCTGGCGGCGCAGCCGGTGTAAAGCTGGGGCGGTTGCCCGAGTTGGTATCTGCGGCCAGGGTGAACTGCGGCACCAGCAGGAGACCGCCGCCGATATCGCGCACGCTCCGATTCATCCGTCCTGCCGAGTCGGCAAATACCCTGTAATTGAGCAGGCGCTCGAGGAACCGATCGAGACGCTCCTCCTGATCGCCGCGCTCGAACCCGACCAGCACCAGAATGCCCACGCCGATCTGTCCGATCAGTTCATCCTCGACGCGCACACTGGCGCGGCTGACTCTTTGCAATAGTCCAATCATCTTTACCTGATGGAAAAACCAGCGACTACCTTAGCTCGAAATGGATACCGCTTGACGCGCCTTCTGCTACCGTAGTAGTGCTTTTTTTGGCGTTACTGCAAATGATCCAGGTAAAGACAACGCTCCGCTTCATACTACTGCTGCTTCTGGCTACCGCGGCCCTGGCCGACCAAGGGTGGGGGCCGCCGCGCAGCGTTGATGGCGAAACGATACGCTCGTTGGCAAACCAGGCCACGGCTGGCTTTGAACATCTACCGGCGGGCAGCGTGCACCGGGTGGAGCCCAATACGAACCTGTTCAGTGATGGCAGAAGCCTTGAACTTCCACTCCCTAACGGTCAGCGAGCCGTTATTGATCTGCACCAGAGCGCAGTCCATCCTGGCGGACACCGGTCGCTGCAGATCAGCGGCGCGGATGGCGCCGCAGCATCGGGATTCGTCACTGCCGGACCCGAGGGCATTTATGGTCAGATCAGCACCGGCGCCGGTCGCTACCGCATTCATACCGACGCTGGCGGCACCTGGCTGCTGAATCTCGACGATCCAGCTATCCGTGTCGAGCAAGGCTGCAACACCAACGAGATCCAAGATCCGTTCCACCATCGACCGGACATCCCGGCGGGCCGCGCCGACAGCGACAACGGCGAACCGATCCAGATCGACAAGATGATCATCTACACCCAGGATGTGGCCGACCGCTATCCCGGCAGTCTGATCGAAACGCGGGTCAACCATTTGATCGCCCTGACCAACCAGGCCATCATCGACTCCGAGCTGGATATCGTCCTGCGCCTGGTCCATCACGAACTCACTTCCTATGATCGCGCCGTCTCAAGCTTCCCGGCCCTTAACGACATGCGCAACGCATTACTCGGCGAAACCATCGAGGGCTTTGAAGATCTGGCCGCCACCCGTGCCGAGTATGGCGCTGACCTGATCGCCATGCTGTGGGCGGCGGATATCGAAACTCGCGGCGCGTGCGGGGTGGCCTTCTTGCCCTTCATTCCCGAGGGTGAAACCGAATACGACAGCAGCCGCAGCGTCCAGATCAGCGCTGACGGAATCACCAACTGGTCGGTATGCTCGGATAGCACTTTCGTACACGAAGTGGGGCACCAGCTCGGCGCCAACCATAACCGCGAAAGCTTTGGTACTACCCCGCTACCACCCGACGCGCGCTATTTTGCCCTGCTGAACTATGGCCGCTTCAACACCGTGATGAGCTCGATCAGCAGCGCCGATGTCAACCGCTACAAGCGCCTGAACGTCTACTCCAATCCAAACATCCAGTGTGGCGGCGAACCCTGTGGCAGCGATGAACCTGAAGCCGCGATCGATAACGCCTCGGTAATGGCCTTCTACGCCCCGTTTGTTGCCGACTACATGCCAAGCACGCTACCGGGTCAGGTCGTGCCACCACCACCGTCGTTTCCGGACAGCGATGGTGACGGAGTCAACGACTGGGAAGATCCGTTTCCGTTTGATCCCTTCAACGGCGAGGGGCCGGAGCCGCCGCAACCTTCCCCCTGGCAACCGTTGCCAAGCTTCCCCGGCGACGAGCCGGAGCACTGGGAGCTGCTGGTAGCTGACAGCGCCAATGATCAGATTCATGCCTGGGGAATGGACGGCCAGTACAAAGGCGTGCTGATCCAGGCCAAGCCAGACCCCTTCCCTGACGAGCGCCCAGCCTTTTCCGAATACACTGGGTTGGCCATTCGCGATGATGGCCTGATCTACGCACTGGCTGTTGGCGATGTACGCCGCTACGACCGACTCGACCAGGTCCAGCACGATATCTTCCTGAGCTCTCAGCCGCCAGGCCCGGGTCAGCCAGCTCAGTTGAGCGCTGGATTCCCCAAGGCATTGGCTTTCAACCACGACCAGAGCGTGCTGACCATCAGCAATCTCAACGCTTTGGAGAGCTATGATCCCGATGGTCAGCGCATCGGCTTCACCGGCGTCCCGGCACCGCCGCCTGAAGTCGGCTTCGTCCAGCCCCATGCGGTTCGGGGCCTCGTTTTCGAGCCGGAAGGCATTGGCTTCTTCGTCGTTGAGGCCCTGACCCGTCGTGTCCTCCATTACGCCAGTCCAACCGACTTCCAACCGCGCGCATTGGACCTGCTGGACCCGGAGCTGCTGGGCGATCCCTGGGCGATCACCCTGGGACCAGACGGCTTCCTCTACCTGGCCAACGGCAGCGTCGGCAACGTCCTGCGCCTGGATACGGAATCGGGACAATCGCATGTGTTCATCGAGCCGGGCACAGGCGGCTTGAGCTTTGCCCGCGACCTGGCCTTCGGCCCCAACGGTGACCTGTACGTTCTCGACAGACAGCAGGCCGCCGTGCTGCGCTATGACGGTGACAGCGCGAATTTCATCGATTTTTTCATTGGCCCCAACGCGCCCGAGCTCTCCCAGGCCGAGGCGTTGCGCTTCAACATACGCCCGGCCCTGGACATTTTCTCGGACCGCTTTGAGGCCCCATCCAAAACGGAGATAGGCAATGAGTGACCACGTTTACAAGCAGATCAAGCTGACCGGTTCGTCTACCGACAGCATCGAAGGGGCAGTGAAGAATGCGCTGTCCAAAGCCTCGCGCAGCGTCAAGCACATGCGCTGGTTCCAGGTCGTCGACACTCGGGGGCATATCGAGAACGGCCAGGTGGCCCACTGGCAAGTCACGATCGAAGTAGGTTTTACCCTGGAGGACTGATTCTTGAAGGGCCGGGCGACCTCGCCCGGCCCCTCACTACAAACCGCTCAACGGCGCGAGGCGTTCAAACCCCGACCAAACAAACCGACAAGCACCATCAGCAGGCTCATCAGGATAATCGCCAACGGGCCCATCACGGGAACGGGCACAGCGGGCAGCAGAACGCCTCGGTCTTCGTCCGGACCCAGGTCACCCGTGACTTCGCGACACGGTTGACTGCTGAGCACGCTGGAAAACTCGGACGGGCTGCATACCGGGTAATCGCCAGCCATGACCGACACATCAACCACCGGCAAAACAACCGAGGACGGATAATCCGGGCCGTGGGCAATAGTTACCTCGGCATCGCTGCCGCCCGGCGCGGGCGCGAAACCCCAGCGCCAGCGATTGCCTCCGGGCCCGTCAACCGTGACCCGGATTCTGGAGCCGGCACGGAAGACGTGAGCGAACGGAAACAGCTCAACGCGGACCGGCACGAAGCCTTCCGGATCCAGCGGCAGTTCGTCTTCGACAAGGTGAGTATGGCGAGGCCTAAGCTGGGTGGATGCCGCATCCAGCGCACGGGCACTGGTCCGAAGCCAGCCGCTCTGAATGAGCATTTCGGCCCCATCTGGGCGCACTTCGGTCAGGGTCACTTCAAGATCCACCACGGGTTGCGTGGCAGCAACCCAGAGGTCAACAGAACCTGATCCGGCCATGACCAACTGTCCGTCAAGCGGCGCGGATGTGAAGGTAGCTCTGTCCTGCAAAGGAGGCAACCACTGGTTCTGCCCGGGCATCAGCCAACCACCGGGGAAATCCAGCACGTCTGGCGGGTCATAGGTAAAACTGCTTGAGGCCGATTCCTGCGCCGGCGTGCTGAACAGTGAGCCTGACTCCATCCACCAGCGTCGGCCATTGCCTGCGGCCTCGAAGCTGGGCAGACTGAAGCGACTGCCGGCCAGACCGTCCTGGTCCACTTCCAGCAGAATCTCGACCGGTGGTTCGGCTTCGTAGGCGGCAATGTCGCTGGCCGTGCTGTCACCCAGGTAAATGTCCAGAAAACGAACAATTTCATCCCAGATGTCGCCGCGATAGTACTCGCCGTGGTCTCCGTTCATGCCCAGCAGGCGCGCCGGCACGTCGGCACTGAAGCGCTGGAGCAGCTTGGCCGGCCCACCGCCGGTTTGTTCGTCCTGCCAGGAGTTGACCAGAAGCGTAGGCACCTGAATGTTTGCCACCAGGCTCTCAGGCGCCCTTCCCTGCCAGTAAGGGCCGTCATACGGATTGCCGAAGATACCGACCTCCATGCTCTCGTTCTGCAGTCGCAAGGCCTGGTTCTGGAGGCAAACCGGGTCAAACAGCGGGTTGGTCGGATCGGTGCGCTCATTGACCTGCGAGTAAGAACTGGGCCAGGCTGAGCGGGCATCCTGGTCCTGGCTGAACACCGCGGCGAAGGCGAAATTGAGGACGCCGCCGGGGTAGGCAACATCGCGATAGAACTCACCGATCACATGCCCGGGCACGATCGCATCCAGCGACGGCGGCTGGGTCGCGGCCACGAAAAGCTGGCTGATACCCGGATAGGATTTGCCGATCAGGGCAACTCCGTCCGACCAGTCCTGGGCAGCAATCACCTCGACCATGTCGTAGCCATCGATAGCCTGCAGCTCCTCGAAGTAATCAAAAGCCCCACCGGAACAGGCCGAACCACGCATGTTCACGCCGACCGCGGCATAACCCAGGGCCGGGAAGCGCGTACCAACGCCGTCGAAGAAGTTGATTGACGGTCGATAGGCCGAGTAGTCAATCACGACCGGGTAAGGTCCGGGGCCAAACACGTCTGGATCCGGCAGGATCACCTGGTAGGCCAGCAAGGTACCATCCCGGGTTTCGAAGTACCCACTGCTGGGATCGAGATTCTGGGCACTGTAAAACGCTGCCGGCGGATGGTCATCCGGCGCCAGCACATCCACCGAGAACGCACCACCGCGCGGCCCGGCCAGATTGACCTGGTAGTTGTTGCCCGCCGGGACATTGCGCAATACCAGCCCGCCCCAGTCGTCGGTGCTGCCGGTGTAGGTGAAGCCGCCCGGCCCGGTAACACCCACCGGTGTATTGGGATCAGCGTGGACGATATGGATTTGTTCAACACTGCCGCCGATGGTGATCGTGCCACCAAAGTCCGGCGGCGCGCCATTACCGGCCAGGGCATTACCCAGGAAAGCCAGCGTCAGCAACAATGCGAAAGGAAGACCGCAACCAGCGGCTTTTGACTTGATCATGCGCTACCCTCGTTGATTTTGTGATTATGGCCAGGCCCGGCTCGGCGCCTGCACTCGTCATGCGCGAGTTGCACAAGGGTACAACAAAGCGACGCTCAAAGGCCAGCAACAACGTAGGGAGGAAGGACGACAACGAGCGCGGCACCGGCGTCGGAAGCCGCCAGACGGGTGGATTCATCATCAAGCATGGCGATGCCGCGAGCCTCGACGCTGGCCTCGATCTGGGCGAGCTTGCCGAGAAAACCCTGCCTGCTGGCCTTGCGGGCCAGCGCCTCGAGGCGCGGCAACCGCTCCTCCTCGCGCGCAACCCAGACTTCCACCCAGTCCAGATCCAGTGCCAGTGACGCATCGCTAAACTGCCGGGCGTCTTGTCGAAGTCTGGCCAGCTCCGCTTCGGCCTGGTTCTTCTCACCTTCGCTGAGTAAAGCTTCAATCATCAACAAACGTGAGCGCGCGGCAGCGCGCGTCTGGCCGCGGCGCTCGAACAATTCGGCAAGCTCTGCCGCTGATACCCGCACCTGCCAGGGATTTGCGCCAGCCAGAAGATCAATCTGCAACAGTTCCAGATCGCTGGTGGCCAGCCAGGTATCATGGCCGGTTTCGGCGCGCAGCACCCGTGCACGTTCGAAAGCCCGTCGGCTGCTTTCCAGGTCACCGCGCCATAGCGCGAGCCGACCTGCGCTGGCGTGCACGCCGGCCTGACGCAGCGGAGAACCACGCGTCACAAGCTCCTCGAGCTCCAGCAGCAGCGCCTCGGCCAGCAACAAATCGCCGGCCAGCACGCGATAGTCAATGCGTGACGCGCCGACATGCAGCATCAGCTCGAACTGACCGATACGGCGATAGCCCTCGTACGCTTCGGCAAACAGGGCCTCGGCCTGTTCCAGTGCGCCCTCGCGGGCGGCCACCAGGGCCAGATTGAAAGCGGTACGGGCACGTGGCCCATCCAGATCCAGATCCCGAAAAATCTCCAGTGCCTGCTCATTGAGCGCCTGGCTGCGTTCATTCAAGCCCTGGGCCGAAGCGGCGGCGGCAAGATTGCCCAGCACCACGGCCTGGCCACGGCGATCACCCAGCTGCTCGAACACATCCAGCGACGCCTGCCAGAGTCGCTCGGCTTCGGCAAAACGATCGCGCCGTGCCAGCAAGGCGCCGGCATTGACCTGGAGACCCGCGACTCGCTGACCACGTCCGCTGCTGCGGGCGATTGTCATGGCCCGCTCGAACGAACCCAGTGCCTGTTCAAAGGCACCGACCTCGACGCCGACCTGACCCAGTGCATTGTGCAGCTCAATGGCAAGATCCGGATTGGGGGTGGTCGGCAAGTCGGCAAGCTGCTGCTGCAGCAAAACCAGCGCCTGCTCCGGCTGGCCGCCCAGGCTGCCAAGCAAAGCCTGTTCGATCTCGACTCGCTGGCGAAGCTCGTCGTCCAGCACGGCTTCCGCTAGTCGCTCAAGCTTGCTCCCGGCTGATTCCAGTCGGCCCTGTTCGCGCAGCGCGGCCACGGCTTTCAGGGTGAGCTTTGCGCGCTCCTGCGGATGGTCGATCAGCAAGGCCTGGATATCCTCATCAGCCAGCACCGCCAGAACCTCGGCCAGATCACCACGGCGCTGGTGCAGACCAGCAAGAACCAGACTCGCGGAAAAACCCGCCGCCGGCTCACCCAGCGCTTTCGCCTGCGACATGGCGGCCTCGGCCAGATGCAGTGCCTGATCGGCATCACCATCAATCATTGCCAGCCTTGCCTTGAGCACCAGCCAGCGCGGCTCCTGACGCACGGCCGAGTCCGATCCGAGCAGGCTCAGGGTCTGGCGTGCCTGCCCGCTTTGCAAGGCGTCCAGTTCGGCAGCCGCCAAATCCAGCATGACATCGAGATTGGCCGGCTCGACCAGGCTGAGCGCACGCAGATGGGCGGCAACTGCGGCAGGGTCATGACGCTGGCGGGCGGCCTCTGCCTGGCGTCGCAACGCGTCGGCGCTAGCCGGCACCTGCCGCGCTACGCCGGAAACATCGCCCGCCTGATTGTCCGGCCAGAACAGGTATCCGGCTGCCAGCACCGCAGTCAGAATCGCTCCGCCGGTCAGCAGGCGGCGATGACCATGACGGGGTGGCTGGCCGGGTGACCCGATCGAGTCAGTATTCGCTGGTTGGTGCGACCGCACCGGACAAACAATCCGGTAACCGCGGCCATGACAGGTCTCGATGTACTTGGGATCGCGAGCTCTGTCGCCGAGCGCCTGACGCAGCTCGCTGATGGTCTGAGGCAAGGCATTGGGCGATAGTGCACTGCGCCCCCAGACTCGGTCCAGCAAATCGTCACGGCTGACCAGGGCCGGGGCTGCTTCGATCAGGGCAAGCAAAAGATTCCAGGCCTGGCGTCTAAGCACCACGGGTCCGTCCGGACCGTTCAGCTGACCGCCGGCAGAATCAAGCTCGAAATCACCGAACGTGTATCGCATGCGTCAAGTTTACCCAACCGATAGCTGTTGGTGACTGCAGAACTGCAGCCGGCAGAAAGGGCGGGTCAGCCTGGTTGGCCGGGTTGCTCGAACAAGGGCAGCGGCACGTGCAGAACACCGCAAATGACGCGCATCAGCTCCATCTCGGCAGCCACGACCTGGCCATCATGCTGGACAATGCGAGCCATCGCTGCCACCAGCCGCTGCTTCTCCAAAGGACGCAGCGCATCCAGTGACTTGAGAGCCCGGTCAAGGGCGGATGGCCAGTCGTCGGGCAAATCCAGCACTTTCGGGTAGCTGGCATCGTCAAACAGCGCACCCAGGCCCACGGCCAGGGCGGCACGTGCTTCATCGGGCTGTTCAGGATGGCCGTGATGGGCCAGCACGGTCAAAAGCACCCGGGCCTCATCGGCCAGGCCGGGGAGTTTCTTCGAGCCACCGGCGCGCGCACGAGAGGGATTCAGCAGGTCTTCGATCTGGCTACTGACCAGCCGGGCCAGGGCGTATTCAAAAACATCGATTCGGCCGTCTGCATGGATCAGATCATCGATCAACTTCATCAACCGAACCAGCTGATCCGGTGGATGTCGGCGAACGGCCGGGAAAGCCATCTCCATTAGCGGCAGACGCTGTTCGGCAGCCAGTTCGGGGGCAGCCTCGCGCAAGGCGCGGACCTGGCCTTCGCTGTCACTGCCCAACGACTTGGCAATCATCAACAATTGTTTTTCGCGCACCTCGGCATCGTCATCAAGCAGCAGATAACAGATCACTTCCTGCGACCATTCGTCAGAGTGCGCGGCTCGCTCCAGCGGCTTGGGAATCGCGGCCGCCAGCGCGGCTGCCAGGAATACCTGGTTCAAACCGGGCTGACCGATGGCCTCGGCCAGATTGTCGGGATTCAGCGGCAAGCCGCCGGGTCCACGCTTGTCGGCTTCCTTCTGTTCGCTGGCCGCACGGGCGGCTTCTTCCGCTTCTGCCTTGCGCGCCTGGGCATGGCGGCTGAGCTGCTCGGCAATTTCCTGGAACTGCTCGGGCTTGAAGCCCGGGTCTATGGCCTGAATGCGCTGCTCCAGCGGCGGGTGGGTGGCAAACATCTGGTAGCCCATGCCACGGGCAAACAGCATGTGGCCCACCTCTTCGGAATCAGCGGTCAGGAAAGAGCCGTGCTGCAGCGCACCGATCTTTTTCAGCGCGCCGCCAATGCCATCCGGGTGACGCGTGAACTGCACCGCCGAGGCATCGGCCAGAAACTCCCGCTGTCGGGAAACGGCGGCCTTGATCCAGCGACCGAAGAAAAGCCCCACGTAACCGATGATGACCACGGCAAGGCCGATGAAAACGGCAGGTGCTGCGTTTCTGGAATCGCGGGCAAAGCGTGCCGACAGCAACAGGCGACGGCCGATGATGGAAATCACCAGGATCCCGAACAACACCCCGATCAAGCGGATATTCAAGCGCATGTCACCGTTGAAGATGTGCGCAAATTCATGGGCAATCACGCCCTGCAGTTCGTCGCGGTCCAGGTTTTCCAGGGTGCCCCGGGTGACGGCGACGGCCGCATCGGAAGTCGAGTAACCGGCGGCAAATGCATTGATACCCTGCTCATGTTCGAGCACGTAAACCTCGGGCACCGGGATCCCCGAGGCAATGGCCATTTCTTCAACGACGTTATGCAAGCGTCGACGCAAGGGGTCGCGGGTATCGGGCTCGACCAGGCTTCCACCCAGCTGACGGGCGATTTCGCCGCCGCCGGCACGCAGCTGAAGGCTGCGCCATGCGCTGGCCAGACCGATCACCGCGCCGGTAATCAGGGTGGAGGCAAAGACCAGGCCCGCGTTACTCCGCCAGACCTCACTGGATGGCGCCCCGGTGGTGGCCGCGTGAGCACCAAACAGCGTCAGCACGAGCAAATTAACCGCCATGATGATGGCGACCACCGCCAGCACGAATAGAAACACCAGAAAGCGAGTCTGGCGACGGGCCTTGTCCTGTTGCTCGAAGAAGTTCATGGCAGCGTAGGTTCAGGGAACAAGGCTCAAGGTTCAAGGCGCAAGGAATAGTCTTGCCCTTGAACCTTGCACCTTGAACCTTGCGCTTTTCCTATCCGAAGTTCACCTGTACCGCTTCGCGCTTGGCCGGGTCTTCAATTTCCAGCAGCTGGGCCGGGTTGAAGTTGAACATGCCGGCGACGATGTTGTTCGGGAAGCTCTCACGCAGAATGTTGTAGCTCATCACCGAATCGTTGTAGGCCTGGCGGGCGAAGGCGACCTTGTTCTCGGTGCTGGTCAGCTCTTCGGACAGCTGCATCATGTTCTGGTTGGCCTTGAGGTCGGGATAATTTTCCGACAAGGCAAACAGGCGACCCAATGCACCGGACAGGCCCTGCTCAGCCTGGTTCAAGCGCTTGACCGCGTCGGGATCAGTGGGGTCACTGGAAGCGGCCTTGAGCTGGTTGACCGCACCATTTCGTGCCTTGATCACGGCCTCCAGCGTTTCGCGCTCGTGCGCCATGTACTTCTTGGCGACCTCGACCAGATTGGGAATCAGGTCGTAGCGACGAGTCAACTGCACATCGATCTGGGCGAAGGCATTCTTGTAACGATTGCGGGACGCAACCAGCTTGTTGTAAATGGCGATAACGAAGATCGCCAGGGCGATGATGACGCCCAGGATGATAAGCAGCTCCATGACACACTCTCCTAGCGAAAACGCAACCGCTGCAGTTTAACCTGAACCTCGAGCGAATGGCACTAGTGGCCCACTAGCCACCGCCTACAGCGTCCGTTGCAATTAAAGCACCGACAGCCTCAGTCATCGGCAGACGGCTTGACTGGCACCTTGCGGGACAGCGCGTAATCCAGCAACAAGCCAATCAGGCGACTCTCGATCAGCGGCCAGCGCAGCAACACCTGGTTCTCGCCTGCAGCAACGCGCCCGGACGTCTGGTACGGGACATCAACCAGCACGGTCAGCCCGGCTTGCTCTGACCAGGCCTCGGCGGCACCCTCGCAATGACCATCCTGCAACAGCAGCACTTCGCAGCCCGGCGACCGTGCGGCCCCGGCATCACTGGCGTCGATCAGGCGGAACCCCCAACGGCGACTCAGCCGCCACAGGACGCGCCAGGTAGGCGGGTCCACCCTGACTGCCACCACCATCCCAGCCAACAGTCTGGTCAAGGGTTGCTGCAAAGCCCAGTTTCCGGGCTGCGGCAGGCTGATCTGGAACCGGCTGCCGCTGACCGTATCATCGGCCAGGCCGAGCTCTCCGCCCATCGCGGCAACCAGCCGGCGGCAGATGGCCAGGCCAAGACCCGACCCGCTGTAGGCCCGGGTAATCGATGCATCAAGCTGCACGAAGGGCTCGAACAGTCGTTGCCTATCGACCGGTTCAATCCCGGGACCGGAGTCACTGACCGAAATTTCCAGCGAGCCGCCGGTGCGCTCAACGCTGATCTCGATTCCCCCCTGATCGGTGAACTTGACCGCATTCGATAACAGGTTGCCAAGCACCTGGGCCAGGCGATCGGCATCGCCATGGGCGAGGGTGGGCAAATCGGAAGCCAGACGCAGACGCAGATCAAGCTGCTTTCGCGCGGCATTGGGCGCGTGCAGATCAATCACCTGCTCAAGCATCGAGACCAGCTCGAATGGCTGCATTTCCAGGCTCATGCGCCCGGCTTCAATGCGCGAAATATCGAGCACATCATCAATGATGCGCTGCAGCTGCAACCCGGATTGACGCAAGGTTCGCAGCAGCGATTGCTGGTTCGGACTGGCTTCTATGTCGTCAAGCAGCTCCACCATGCCCATCACTCCATGCAAGGGGGTGCGGATTTCATGGCTCATCGTCGCCAGGAATTCGGACTTTGCCGCGCTGGCGTGCTCGGCCCGTTCCGCCAGCGCGCGCACTTTTTCAATCAGCAGAAGATTGTGCAGCGCCTGGGCCGCCATTTGTCTTAGCAGGCCTACTCGCTCGTGACGGTCCGGGTCGAACCCTGACGGCCCGGCCTCGAGTAGACAGGCCGCCACCGATTGATCAGCCGCATCCAGCTCCACCACGATAAACGCGCTGTCGTCGGGGGTGTTTGCCCTCGCCTGCCAGGTATTGGCGTCAATGGTCTCGACCGGATGGCCAATGGCGATCGGCTGGTCCGGCAGTTGCTCATGGTGATACAAAAACCATGCGCGCCTTGCCTGACAGATCTTGATCAACTCCGAGCCAATGGCCATGGCCAGGGCCTTCGGCGCAAGGTTGGCGTTCAAGCGCTCGATCACCTGGCGCTGCTCTTCGGCAATGGCGCGCTTTTGACGGGCATCCCTGACCTCTCTTCGCCGCCGTCGCAGCCCCAGCAAACCGCGCCAACCGGCAGCGGTGCCGGCGAACACCAGCAGAGCATAGGCAACCAGGGCAGGCCCACTGCGCCAGGGCGGAGCCTCGATCATTATTTCCAGGACATCGCCATCGTCGCTCCATCGTCCGCCGGGCATGGCCGCCTGGACCTCGAACCGATAGCGTCCCGGGCGCAGATTGCTGTAAAAATGTCGTGTTTGCCCAATCAGTTCCAGCCAGTCATCATCCCAACCGCTCAGGCGCAGCCGGTAACGTGTCTGATCCGGCGCCACATACGACAAGGCGGCATAGTTGACTGCCAGATTGTTATTGCGATGGTTGAGCCGAACCAGTTCGCGCGCCCCGGGCGAGATCGCCAGGCGCTGGTTGCCGGCTTCAATGCCGGTGACGTAAACCGGTGGCGCGGGCGAGTGGACCTCGGCCCGGGCCGGGTCAACCAGCACCAGACCCCGGGTACTGCCAATGGCCAGACGACCCGAGTCCATTGCCAGTGCTGCATAGCGGGGAAACTCGGCAACCGCAAGCCCATCCGGTCGCGCGAACCGGCGAAGCTGACCGGACTCCGGCTGAAATCGGGCCACGCCATTGCCGAGCACAAGCCAGAGCTCATTGCCAACACCGCCTGACAAGGCGTGAATTCGACCGTCAAGCTGCAGTGAGGCCAGGCGGTGACGCTCGGTTTGAATCATGTCATTGCCGGTTTGCCGCCATCGGCTCAACGAAAAATCCGTTGCCACCCAAAGCTCATCGGCCAACCAGCGCATGGCCTGGATCGGACCATCATCGATGTCGAGCATGGCCTCGAATTGGCCGTTGTCATGGCGCCGGTAGATGGTGTTGCGACCAGCCAACCACCAGCCACCAGGGCCGGTCACCAGCGCCGTGACCATCTCCTCCGGCAAGTATTCGTGCGCTTCACCCTGGGCGTGAAAGTGCTCACGCACATCGTTGGCCAGGTCCACTCTGAACAAACCGGCATCAAATGTTGCTACCCACAAGGCATCATCCCCATCAGCAACGATGAAACTGAAGGTTCCCTGATCGACCTGTTCGCGCACCATCAGCGACACAAGCTCTCGACTGGACGGATTGTAGTAGCGAATTTCCCTTGACCAGCCCATCACCAGGCGCTCTCCAAGTCGGGCCAGATGCGTTACTGGCCCCAGATCTGACAAGGCCGGGTCGTCGAAGATATCCTGGATCCACTCTGCCTTGCCGGTTGCCAGGTCTAGTCGCTGCACGCCGCCATCCCGGCTGCCCAGCCACAAGGCGTCCGCCCCCGCTTCCGGCGCAATCGCCGCCACCGCCCGAAGCTGCAAACCTTGCTCGCGTCCAGCCACAGCCTGGTAGCGGGCAAACGCCCGATGACCGGGCGGCAGGTAGGCCACACCGCTACGAAACACCGACAACCACAGACCGCCTTCGGCATCCTGCAAGACATCGAACAACGCGCTCGCGGGCAAGCCGTCGTCCACGCCTTCGACGGCGCGCAGGCGCTCACCGGCACCGTGCTCCGGATGCCAGTGCAACATGCCATCGTAGGTAGTCAACAGCATCCAGTCATTCTCGCCGTGGACGAAGCCGGTAATCGTGGCCTCGGCATCGAGAACCTGTCGGGCCTGCTCCGGCCCATCGACAGCCAGCAGCTCACGCAGCCTGCTGACGAAAATGCCACCGTCAGCCGCTTGCGTAATGGCATTGAAGATCGGGACATCAGCCTCCCGGTCGCGACTCAGCATGGGCCTGAATGCAGGCTGCCCGGGGTCATCAAGGAGACTGACCTGGTCGCTTTGCACCAGCCAGATCCGGCATTGGTCGTCGACCATCAGCTGCATCTGGAAGCCGGACTCAACCAACCCGAACTCCGGCGTCTGATCAAAGTGCTGCAATTGACCAGTTTCAGAATCAAGGCGGCCAACACCACCCCGCATAAAGGCCAGCCAGACACCGCCGGCACAGTCTTCTGCCATTGACCAGATATTCTCATGCGGAAGCTCACCGTCCAGGCTGGTCGGCGTCAAGTGCTGAAGCAGGCTCAGATCGGGCCCGATCTGTACCACTCCCTGCCCGGAAATGGCCGCCCAGACGGTGCCATCGGAGGCCGCCAGCAGACTCATGACATTCAGTCCGGGCAAGGCGTTGGGCTCGGCCGGGTCATGACTGAGACGGACCAGTTCATGGCCGGCATGACGGACCAACCCGCTGCGGGTGCCAATCCAGACATAACCCTGGCGATCCTGAACGATGGACTCGACATTGCTGTCGGGCAAACCATCGACCACGCTCAAATGGCGGAAGACCGGCCCCAGGTCACCAGCATGAGCGGCAGACGCCAGCGTCATGGCGAGCAGACACCCTGCCAGCAAGGCAACAAAAACAGATCTGGTTTCCGAATCAGCCATCCCTACACCCCAAACTCGGCAAACAGCCATTTGTCAAGGGTACCTGACTCTGCCCCGTCATGGCCAGGTCAGGCCATGCTTTCCCAGCTAACCAACCGCCGATTGCACGTTGCTGGCCTCGCCTTCGCCGCTATCGGCAATGGATTGCGGCCGACAGACCGCCGAGTTCAGCTCCCAGAAATACTGGTGGTTGTCATATTGCTGATGCTCAAGATCGGTCAGCCGGATGTTGTTGGGATCGGCCACGGTGAATTCACCAGCAGGGTAGCTGGCCAGCGGCTTGACGTCGGTAACACCCAGGCGATTGTGGGTATTGAAATAGCTGACGAAATCATGCGCCAGACCCTTTTTCAGCGGGTAATCGCGCGCCTCATCCGGCATCACCAGCGCATTGACCTCGAGGACGGTATCCAGCGCGCTATCCCCGGCCAGCGCGTACTGGGCCTGCAAGAAGTCGGCGACCTCGCGGTAAAAGCGCTGCCACCCTCCGGGCATGCACTTTTCGGTATTGAAAAAACGCAGCACCCAGGTAATCGCCGGGTATCGATCCGGATCGTTTTGAACCTGATCGGCCAGGTCATGCAGCAGGCGCATGGCCGGAATCTGATGCTCCCACTGCAGAAAGCGCATTACATAGCGTAGCGCCGAGTACCCGTCGGCGGCGGTATGCACATGATAGATCCACTTCATCTGCGCCAGCTCCTGCTCGGAATAGCTGATGCAGCTGGTCAGATAGCCCTCCTCATCGGCCTTGATGGCATATTTTTCGATATAGGCCGGGTGCGCCATCGGGCTGTTCGGCAACAGCTGGGTGGGATAAGCCTTGACCGCAACATCAGCATCGATATAGCGCTGCAGGTCGCGATCGAACGCCGCCGGCGTGATGCCCGGCAAGCCAATCATCAGGTCGGTTGAAAGCGGCAGGCCAAGACTGGAAAACACGTCGATCAGCTCGTCGTATTTCTCGGTCTTGATGTTCTTGCGATCAATGATCTCGAGGGTCTTTTCATCGGAGGTCTGGATCGAAATGATGCCCTGGCTGATGATGCCACCATCGCTGAACACCTTGATGATCTGGGCGAGGCGCTCGTTGGCGTTTTTGGTGTAGTTGACCACCACCTCGCGCGGATACCCGAATTGACGCTTGACCGCGACGATGCGCTCGGCAATCTCCAGGTCGCGCTTGAGCATGCCGAAGTTCGCATCGGCAATCCACAGAACGCCAACATGACGACGCCCGATCCATTCAATTTCAGCGTAAACCCGATCGAGTTCGAACTTTGTGATCTTCTGGTTGGTTGCCGAACCCCAGTCGCAGAAAGTGCACTTGAACGGACAGCCCCGATTGGTTTCGACGATCGCCGCCTCGACCCGGCCCTCGTATACATCGAACACGCCCTCGGCGTATGGCGACGGGACGATATCGGGCTTGCCCATCCGCAAGCGGGGCTGCGTGCGAACGACTTCCGCCGTTCCAGGCTGCCGAAAGCTGATCCCTTCGACCTGGTTCAAGGCCGAATCAAGGACCAGGTTGCCGGCATCGTCGCTGCAAATGGCGGCCAGCACTTCGGTGGTCGCTACTTCGCCCTCGCCGTGGACCGCGATATCCACCGAGCGATGTCGGTTCATCCAGTCTTGGCAGGCCTGCTCATAGTTCGGCGTACTCGGCCCGCCGTGGATGCAAATATTGCCCGGATCGTGCTCCTTGACCCGACGCGATACTTCCAGGTTGAGTTGGTCGGACCACATGTAGTTGGAAAACAGCCAGATCCCGCGACCGAACTTGCGGTACGGCCCGGAAAAAAATTCCGACGGCTCCAGGTAGGTGATCGGCACCAGCAGATAGCGATCGAGCAGGGCACCACCCTGGAAAGCCCGGATCGCGCTGAAAATCATCCCCAGCGCCAACGGATAATGGTTTTCCATGTGAGGAGTAAAGTAGATCGGTATTCGGCCATCAGGCTGAATATCGCGCCAGGTCTGGCCCCGGGATACTTGCCGGGCAACCTGGCTATTGGCAACGCGGTGGCCGCGGCTATCGGCATCGACAGAAAACAGCAGCCCTTGTTCCAGCAGCCAGCCAGCTGCCCGGCCGAGACGATTTGCGTCGGCACCCGGGCGATTGAACAAGAAACTCTGGGCAGGACGGCAGCCATCGCCGAAACCAGCCAGCAGGGCCGCCAGCTCGGCGTCCAACACGATGGGTTCAGCATCCTTAACATCAACGACGAACCCTGACCGGTCGGCTTGCATCATGAAGTTGCGGCCAAGGCGAAAGGCCTGATCCGGCCTGATCGGATCAGCCTGCTGGCAATCATCCACGCTCACCTGGTCTGATGCTTTACCCGAATCGGCCAGGCCCGCTTCTGCCTTGATCAACACGCCGTGCTGGTGCAAACCAGCCAGGCGACGAGCCAGCGACTCGCGAGCAGCCGGTTGCGCCATTGGCATAAGCTTCTGCATCACAAGGCGCGGGTCGACGGGACTCAGGAACTCGGCCAGCAGGGCAAGATCAGCTTCCGTAATGCCAACCGGTGTCGCAGAGCCTGACAGGCGCCCCACGAGGAGCTGGCCCCGCTTGTGCAGGACAACGGCGCCGGGCATAAGACAAAACAGGGGGCTTTTCACGATCGTCAGCGCAACGGATTATCAACAGGCGCTCTAGTGTACCGTGCGTGGGGTGGGCTGACAGCCAATCTGCCCATCGTGGACGATCAAAGCATGCTGCGATGCATCCCGACGGGGTTGATCAAGCCTTCCGAAACACGAACCACTGACCGGCATGATGCTGCTGACGATAGAGCAGATCGCCGTGGTCTTGCAGCACCAAGCCCGCGTCGATATAGGGCTGATACCAGTTTGGCGACGCCAGGAGTTCATTGACCCGGAGCATATCATCGAGGCGCTGACGACCACCGTCGAGCTGGGCAAGCCACTGTGCGATCTGATCACGTCGCGCGCGCAGCCCGCGCTCATCCAGGCGCACCAACTGGTTGATTGCCTGCAGCACGAATCCGAACAACGCACTGCGTTTTGCCCGGTACTCGGGAAATATAGCCTGTGCTAGTCGAACCAGCTTTTCACGCAAACGGGTAGAGTCAAGCTGGCCTTGCAGCCAGGACCGCAGCGAACGACTGAGCTGAAGGGCATCCAGGCGGCGATACTCGGTCAACTCATGCCGCATGGTGCTGACCATATCGGAATCTGCCGCATGACAAACCAGGGCAAGCTCAGCGCCGGGTTTCAGCAGACGGGCGATGATTGGAGCCACTTGTGCCTGGTCGCAGTACTCGATGCCGTATTGGCTCATTGCCAGATCAAACTGCGCGTCACCGCCCTCGAAACACTCCATTGGCATGTCGGCAAGAAATTTGACGTCGGCCACATAGTCGGCCAACTCCGGGCGCGCGTTTGCCACCAGATCGGGACGAATGCTCGCGGCATCAATCGCCGTGATCTCGAAGCGCTGTTGGTGACCGGCTGCATACTCGGCAGCCAGCAAGGCCAGAGCCCCGTTACCGGTACAGATGTCGAGCAGGCAAGCCAATTCCGGCAAGTCTCGGAATCGCGCGTTCCAGAAGGCGGCAATTTCGGCGTCGTAGTTACCACTAAAGTCATCTGGCAGCGAAGTCAGCGGACCTCGTGCCCAGTAATCAGACCAGTGATCGGTCACCTGCCGTTGCTGTTTTTCGCTCATTTACGCCGGTCAGAAAATAAAAAAGGCGGGCGCAGTGCGCCCGCCTTCTGGTACTGCATCAACCTCGAGCTTAGAAGCTCTGGGTGTAACGGATGTACGGCGTTCTGCCGTAGGCATCGTACAGGTTGAAGTCGTAGTCGCGGCTACCAACAGCGCCAAGACCGATCGCCGGGGTGCGGTTCCAGAGGTTCTGGGCACCAACAGTGATACGGCCATTCCACGGCGTGAAGTAGTTGACCTGCACGTCATGGGTGGTCCAGCTCGGCGCACGACCCACGCAGTTCACCTGACCCTGGAACTCGCCAGCAGTGATGTTATCGCACTGACCGCTGATGTAGTTCAGGTTGTAGGCAAAGGTGAAGTCACCCCAGGAGTAACGGTTACCAAGCGACGCACGGTAGCGCGGCACACCCGGGTCACGCACCAGCTGACGGCCACCGTCGACTGACTGGGTCTGGACACGGACGACGTTCAGCTCGTGGAACAGCTGGCCACCAAAGGCGTTGAAGTTGGCACGCAGGTTCAAGTCCCAGAACGAGGTCTTGATGTTACCTTCGTTACCGTAACCGGTGTCGATGCGAACGATGGAGCCGTTCGGCGCACGGGTCACACCCAGGCCCGGAGGCGTCGGGTCACCAGCAAGCTCACGGTTGATCAGGCCCTGCGAGCTGAAGAACGCGATACGGTCAATGATCTTGATGTTGTTGTAATCAAGGGTACCGTTAAGCCAGTCGGTCGGCGCGAAAGCGACACCGAGGTTGAACTGCTCGGAGTTCTCAGACTCCAGGTCCGGGTTGGCGATACGGAAAGCGTTGATCTGCAGCGTACAGTTGTCCGGCTGGCCCTGGTTGATGCAGGACTGCGGGTCGGCAACCGAGTCGGCCGAGAACGCTTCCTGCTGGGTCAGAATCGGGAAGTCCGGCGCGCGGAAACCTTCGCCGTACGAACCGCGGAACACGTAGCCGTCAAGCGGCTCATAGCGGAACGAGATTTTCGGCGACAGGTCATCACCGTAGTCGCTGTAGTCATCGTAACGCAGGGCCACGTTGAACTCGAGGTTGTCCATAACCGGGATCAGCACCTCACCAAACAGCGAGTTGACGTCGCGATCACCGCCGGCCGAGTTACCGGCCGAACCACCGATCTGGCCGGCTTCCGACAGCGAGTCGTACTGGTCACTGTAGATCTCTTCACGGTATTCATAACCAACGAACCACTGGATCGGCATACCGTTGATCGCACCGGCATCGAAGGACACATTTGCGAAGATCTCGTTCTGATCGAAGGCAGAGATCCGCGAGATGGTCGCCTTCATGGCATTCAGAATGTTGTCCGGGTTGTCGAACGGGTTCTGAACGTCGTAGGCACCGCTTTCAATGAACGCGTAAGCGGTCGAGCGAACCAGGTAGTTGTAACCGATATCGAAGACCTTGTTACGGGTCCAGCGAGCGCCGGCTTCAACTTCGACCGGCCCGATGAAGCCGTTGACACCAACCAGCAGGTCATACAGCTCGGAGTCGATGAAGCTGTCGCGGTTCCCGAGTGCATCGAAACGGTGCCAGATGTTGACGTTCTGCGGATCCAGGCCCAGGGCCGGATCGAACATCGGGCTGTCCGGGTTGGTCGGGTTATTCGGGCTGTTCGGCGTAATCGGGGTGTTGAAGAAACTCGAATCCGGCACCGGCGCGTAGCGACCGAAGGAACGGGTCTTGGCAACCCAGGTGTCGGCAAAGATGCGCCAGTCGTCGTGGAACTGGTGATCAGCACGCAGGAAGGCCGACTGGTTCTTGATCGAGGCTTCGTCAGCGGAGACGAGGGTGAAGTCGTAGCCGCAGAAGTCACCGGTGATGGAGCCGGCAGACTGGGTAATGCGGAAAGCCGGCTGAACGTCGGTCGGGCAACCGTTCGGCAGCGCTGTCCAGTTGAAGTTGTCGAACGGACCGTCCAGGGTGGTGAAGTTGTTGCCGTACAGCGAGTTGCCCGGCTGGTTAAAGAAAAAGTCGCGTGCAAAGATGATGTCGCGGCTGTTCCAGGAAGCACCACCGATCACGCTGGTGGTAGCCGAAGCTGCACCAAAGGTGATGTAGCCTTCGCGACGATCACCGCCGCGCGGATCAACTTCGGCACGGCCGACCATGATCTCGGCGCCTTCAAAGTCGGAACGCAGGACAACGTTGACAACACCGCCGATGGCGTCTGAACCGTA
>SKQI01000132.1 GCA_007119095.1 Wenzhouxiangella sp.
GAGCTGCAGGGCATCATGGGGATGCACTATGCCCGGCATGACGGCGAAAACGAGGCCGTCGCTATGGCCATTGCCAGCCACTACCAGCCCCGCCAGGCCGCCGATTCATTGCCAGCAGACAGCGCGGGCCGGGTGCTCGCTGTTGCTGATCGACTGGATTCACTGGTCGGAATTTTTGCTGCCGGGCAAAAGCCCAAGGGCAGCAAAGACCCGTTTGCACTGCGGCGGGCCGCACTGGCCGTGATCCGCATTCTGGAGGACAGTCAAACCGAGTTGACCCTGGCGGAGGGTATCGACCTGGCAGCCGGCGCACTGGCCGATCAGATTGCCATTTCGGATGCAACCAAGGGAGAGGCTCACGCATTCATTCTTGATCGACTGAAATCTTACGCGGCCGAGCAGGGCATCGAAACCAACGTGTTTCACGCCGTCACTTCGGGTCGGCTGGGTTCAATGGCCGATTTCATGGCCCGGGCGCGGGCCGTGCAGGCGTTTGCCGATCGGCCAGAGGGCGAATCCCTGGCGGCTGCGAACAAGCGCGCCAGCAACCTTCTCAAGAAATCAGAAGATGGCGAATTTGGAGAAGTTGATCGCAAGATACTGTCAGATGAACAAGAGTTAGCGCTTTTTGACAGCATTAGTAAAGTGGAAACGCAGTTGGCCAAGCACCTGGAAGACGGCGACTATGAAGCCGCGCTGGCGACCCTGTCCACGCTCAAAGGTCCGGTCGATCGATTTTTCGAGGCGGTCATGGTGTTGTGTGAAGACAGTGACCTCAGGCGGAACCGCCTGGCGCTGCTGGCCCGTTTGCGCGGCTTGATTGCCGATATTGCCGATATCGCCCGGCTGGGTCGCTGATGGCCCGACCGCTGCCTCCCGTCCTGGTTCAGCGCGAGCTGCTGCTGGCTGATGGTCAGCCGGAGATGGCAAGCCTGGAACAGCTGGTGTCGTTCCAGCGCCGTGGCCGGCGTTTGCTGCTGGTTGCCGAGCAGCCCACGCGCTGGCGGCCGACACGCAAGGCAGTCGATCATGATCTGGCCCTGCAACAGCAGCTGCACCAACTGATTCGGCGCGCTGGCGCCGAACTGGATGGGGTGGTTTATCTAGCCACTGGACTGTTTGCGCGCAAGCGCTATCGGCTGCAGGAACTCGAGCAGCTGGCTGATCGCTATCAAACCAGTTCCGGCGAGCTCAGCCTGATCGGACGGGATGCCGTCTTGCTGGAATCGATCGTGCTGTCCGGCGGTCGTGCCCTGGCGGTCGGCGAAATCAAGGTCTCCGGGGCAACGCGGTATCCGAACCTGCGCTCAGCGCTGGAGGCATTGGGCTGAGCTGGTCAATCGTTAGTCTGAAAAGGCGCGTTTAGACATCCAGGTTCGCGACTTGCAGAGCGTTGTCTTCGATAAAGGCTCTACGCGGTTCGACTTCATTTCCCATCAGGGTCGAAAAGATCTCATCGGCACCGACGGCATCTTCAATCGTCACTTTCAGCAGCCGGCGGGTCTCGGGGTTGACCGTGGTTTCCCAAAGCTGGTCCGGGTTCATTTCACCCAGGCCCTTGAAACGCTGGAAGCTACGGCCCTTGCGCGACTCAACCATCAGCCAGTCATACGCTTCACTGAAACGGGTAACGGCCCGTTCCTGATTGCCACGCTCCACCCGAGCGCCATCTTCAATCAAGGTACCGACCACACGGCCAACCCGGGCAAACTGGCGATATTCCGGCGACTGGAAAAAAGTCGCATCGAGAATGGTGTCCTGGACCACGCCCTGGGCATGGCGGGAAATGACAACCCCGCCACCACCGAGAACCCGCATCCGCCAGACCACGCCGGCTGGCGTTGCGCTTTCCAGTCGCGCTCGAAAACGCTCAGCCCAGGCTTCTGCGTCGAAGCCTTCTTCAAGTAGAAACTCTTCAAAATCAATAAGTTGATCAACGACATCCTTGTCCCGACGCAGCTTCAGGCGGTTAGCAACCAGTCCTGCCTGCTGGAAGTTTCTAAGCAGTTCTTCCAGAACACGATTGTCGATGGGTGGGGCCTCGGCGGCCGGATAAAAACGGGCACCATCCATGGCCCGCTCCAGCATGTAGCTGTTCATCTCGGCTTCGTCTTTCAGGTACCACTCCTGCTTGCCCTGCTTGATCTTGAATAGTGGAGGCTGGGCAATGTAGACGTGGCCGCGTTCGATCAGCTCTGGCATTTGCCGATAAAAAAAGGTCAGCAGCAGCGTACGGATGTGGGAGCCGTCAACATCGGCGTCAGTCATGATAATGATGCGGTGATAACGCAGCTTGTCCGGATCGAACTCATCCTTGCCAATGCCGGTGCCCAGGGCGGTGATCAGCGTACCGACCTCCGCCGAACCCAGCATCTTGTCGAATCGGGCCTTCTCCACGTTGAGGATCTTGCCTTTCAGCGGCAGGATGGCCTGGTACTTGCGGTTTCGGCCCTGTTTGGCCGAGCCGCCAGCGGAGTCACCCTCGACGATGAACAATTCCGACAGGGCGGGATCTTTTTCCTGGCAGTCGGCCAGTTTGCCGGGCAGGCCGGCCACATCCAGCACTCCCTTGCGGCGGGTCATGTCGCGGGCCTTGCGCGCGGCCTCGCGGGCACGGGCTGCTTCGATGACCTTGCCAACGATCAGTTTGGCATCGTTGGGGTTTTCCAGCAGGAAATCCCGCAAGCTGTCAGCCATCACTGATTCCACCGCCGGTTTGACGTCGGAGGAAACTAGCTTGTCCTTGGTTTGCGAGGAGAATTTCGGGTCGGGCACTTTCACCGACAACACCGCGATCAGCCCTTCACGACAGTCATCGCCGGTGGTCTGGACCTTGGATTTCTTCGCCAGGCCTTCCAGCTCAATGTAGGTATTCAGGGTCCGGGTCAGGGCTGCGCGGAAACCGGCCAGGTGTGTACCGCCATCCTTTTGGGGAATGGTGTTGGTGAAACAGAAAACACTTTCCTGGTAGGCATCGGTCCACTGCAGCGCCGCCTCTACCGTGATGTCGTCGGCCTCAGCCGAAAAATGCAGGGTGTTGGGATGCAGCGGCGTTTTCTTGCCGCTCAGATGCTGAACAAAGGATCGAATGCCGCCTTCATAACGAAACCGATCGTTTTTGCCTGAGCGCTCATCGCTCAAGTCAATGGCGATACCGGAATTGAGAAAGCTCAGCTCCCGCAGTCGCTTGGCCAGGATGTCGTAATGAAATTCGACATCGCTGAAGGTTTCGGAACTGGGGTAGAAGCGAACTTGGGTACCGGTACGGTCACTGTCAGCCTTGGCTGCCAGGGGCGCCTCGGGTACACCCCGGTGGTAAGTCTGCTGCCAGCGCTTGCCCTGACGATGGATCACCAACTCAAGGCGTTCGGACAAGGCATTGACGACGGAGACACCAACGCCGTGCAATCCGCCGGACACCTTGTATGAATTGTCGTCGAACTTGCCGCCAGCGTGGAGCACGGTCATGATAACTTCGGCGGCCGATCGGCCTTCTTCCTCGTGCATGTCGACAGGAATGCCGCGGCCATTGTCGCTCACGCTGACCGATCCGTCGTCATGCAGCACCACCTTGATTTCGTCACAGTGGCCGGCCAGTGCTTCGTCGATGGCGTTATCCACCACCTCGAAGACCATGTGATGCAAGCCAGTGCCGTCATCGGTATCACCGATATACATGCCGGGACGCTTGCGAACAGCATCCAGCCCCTTCAGGACCTTGATACTGCCCGAACCGTAAGTTTGTTCTGTCATCTGGCTTTGCCTACTCCGTCAATCAGTTGGCATGATGCAAGCCTTCAAGTATACCACCTGGTGGCTTTGTCCCGCCTGGGAGCAGCAAGAACAAACTTCGGCTCAGTTCTTCAAGATACCCTGTTCCACGTGGAACATACTGAATGCGTGTGCGGGCTGGGCCGTAGTAGTTATCCAGGTCTGGTATGGCTGCCCCGGCAACCAGGAAAACAAGCGGTCGAGGTGGGACGCATCCAGCTCTGATACCGGATCGTCTAGTAACAGGACAGGTGGCTCTGTGGCAGCCTGCTTCAAGATCATCAACTGCGCCAACAGCAAACTCACTGCCAACAGCTTTTGCTGCCCCCGTGACAAGGCGAGCGCGGCGGCGTGGCCATCACTGCTCAGTTTCAAATCCGCACGATGAGGGCCACGCTGGGTAAAGCCCCGTTCTCGATCGCTGGCTCGCTGCTCCTCCCAGGCCCGGGCAAGCTCGATACCGGGTGGGTGACCGGGTCGATAACCTAACCCCAGCACTCCTGGCATGCGAAATTGCAGCGTCTTACCCAGGGTCTTCAAGGAATCCCTTAGCTTGTCCACCTCAGCCGAGCGCCAGTGGTTCAATTTGTCGGCAGCCTCAGCCATGGGCGTCTCGATGGCCTTCAGGGTCATTGCAGACGATGCCGACCTCAAAGCCGCATTGCGTTGTTTCAACAAGCGGGAGTAGCGCTGCCAAACCTGCAGGTAGTCTGGTTCCACGTGGAACAATTGCCAATCGAGAAACTGACGGCGCTTGTCCGGGCCGCCGTCAATCAATCGATGGCTGTCGGGTTCTATCAAGACCAGGGGAAGCGCTGCAGCAAACTCGCTCAGGCGCTGGCAGTCACGCCCGTTGATCCGCCCACGCCAGTTTTCTCTGGATCTTTCCACGCCCAGCCTGGTGCCGCGCGACAGTCGGGCGACCACGTGCAGCGATGAGCACTGATAGCGAATAACTGGTGCTAACTGGGCAGAGCGGAAGGAACGCCCCCGCGCCAACAGATGAATGGCTTCAATGATGCTTGTTTTGCCGGCGCCGTTATCACCATAGAGGCAGTTGACGCCGGCAGCGGGGCTCAGTTCGATCGACGCCAGATTCCGAAAATCACGAACAACGAGGTGTTCGATAGTCAAGGCGTACTCCCGAGACCTTGACTACAGTTTCAGCGGCATGACCACCTGGCGGACATCTTCGGCATCGGTGGCGGTGACCAGGCAGGAGCTGTTGGCATCGCGCAGGGCAATACGAACCTTCTCTCCGTCGATGGATCCCAGCGCATCGAGCAGGTAATTGACATTAAAGCCCACCTTCAGGTTTTCAAAATCGTGCTCGGCTTCCAACTCCTCGACCGCCTCTTCTTGCTGCGGGTTGTGCGCCACGACGCGGACGGAGTTGTCATTCAGATCCAGTCGGACACCGCGATATTTTTCATTCGACAGAATGGCCGCACGTTGCAGGGCGTGGGTGAATTCCGCCCGTCCGATCACCAGTGCCTGATCGGTCGCGAGCGGGATGACGGCCTCGTAATCCGGGAAGCGACCGTCAATCAACTTGGTTGTCATCACGATATTGTCCCGGTCAACGCGAAGGAAGCCTTGTCCAAGTACGACATTCAGGGGCTCATCAATGTCGTCGAGAATACGATTCAGCTCCATGACCCCCTTGCGGGGGACAATCAGGCTGCGCATGTCTCCGCTGACTTCAGCAGCCATTTCCGCCAATGCCAGGCGATGCCCATCCGTTGCCACCGCCCGCACGTTGCCGTCGCGGAACTCAAGCAGCAAGCCATTGAGGTAGTGCCGGACATCCTGATGGGCCATGGCAAAGCTTGTCTTCTCTACCAGCCAGCGCAGCTTGCCCTGGTTCAGGGCATAGCTGGCCAGGCTCTCGGCCTGGTCGCTGGATGGAAATTCAGTGGCCGGCAGCGTCGCCAGGGTGAAACGACTACGGCCCGCATGGATGGCAAGCTTGTCATCATTGAGCTGCACATTCAGCTGCACACCCTCCGGCAAGGCTTTGCAGATATCCACCAACTTGCGTGCCGGTACCGTGATACTTCCTGTTTGGGCAATTTCGCCACGCGCCCGAGCGACCAGCTCGACTTCCATATCCGTACCGGTGATGCGCAGACCTTCTTCGGTTGCCTCAATCAGGAAGTTGGCTAGCACGGGCAGGGTCTGTCGGCGCTCGACGACGTTGACTACCTGAGCAATCGGGGCAAGCAGCGCTTCACGTGCAATCGAGAATTTCATCGGTGCTCCTTCGGTCTTCTGGCAACGTAGGACGTTGGCTTCTGTTTTGTTTATAAAGAAAAAGAACCAGTAGTAACAGGCCCTGTGAATACCTTGGTCTTTCCAAAAAGACTATATTTTTCAGACGGTTATCTAATAAAAGCACGGTTATCAAACAAGCGTCAATTCTGTGGGCGAAATGTGGATAAGTCGATACTCGAGATTTATCCACAGTTTGTAAACCGCTTGATGAGCCCTTCACGAGGATAACTCTCGGGTCAACCTGGCGCGTTCTTCACGCAGCCTGCCATCGGTTTCACAAAGCGACTCGATTTTACGACAGGCGTGCAGCACCGTCGTATGGTCCCGGCCGCCGAAGGCATTGCCGATTTCCGGCAGCGAATGCTCGGTCAGCGTCTTGGCCAGAAACATGGCCATCTGACGCGGGCGGGCAATGGAACGCGTCCGGCGTTTCGACAGCAGATCGGCGACCCGAAGCTGATAAAAGTCGGCGACGGTTTTCTGGATGTTCTCAATCGTAATCATCCGGTCGTGCACGGCCAGCACGTCACGCAGAATCTCTTGCGTGTAGTCCAGGTCGATCGGGCGTCCGGAGAACCGCGCATTGGCGATCAGCGAATTCAATGCGCCTTCCAGGTCACGGACGTTGGAACGCATGCGCTTGGCAATCAGGAAGGCAACCGAGTCTTCCAGTTCCAGATCCCGCTCCAACGCCTTCTTCTGCAAAATGGCTACCCGGGTTTCGAAATCGGGTGGCTCGATCGACACGGTCAGTCCCCAGCCAAAGCGCGAACGCAGGCGTGCCTCAATGCCGTCCACTTCCTTCGGGTACCGGTCGCAGGTCAGGATGATCTGCTGGCGCGACTCCAGTAGCGTGTTGAAGGTGTGGAAGAACTCCTCCTGCGAACGATCCTTGCCGGCAAAAAACTGGATATCGTCAATCAGCAAGGTGTCTACCGACCGATAACGTCGCTTGAACGCATCAATACTGTCGCGACGCAGCGCCTGAATCATTTCGCTGACAAATTTCTCCGAGTGCAGGTACAGCACCCGGGCTTCGGGGTTGTCCGCAGCAATCTGGTGACCCGCCGCGTGCAGGAGGTGCGTCTTGCCCAAACCGGTGCTGCCGTACAGCAGCAGCGGGTTGTAGACCGTGCCGGGATTCTTGGCCACCTGACTGGCGGCAGCGAAAGCCAGCTCGTTGGAATTGCCGAGCACAAAATTCTCGAACCGATAGCGCTCGTCCAGACCGGCCGTGTTTTTGCCGCGAGGCTGGATGGAGGGATTTCGCCTGACCGGCTGAGCGCCGACCTCGACCGTGATCGCATCGCGATCAAATCCGTCGCCAGCATAAAAGTCGCGAATCATGCCCAGGTAGTTGCTGCTGACCTGGTCCCGAACGAAATCGTTGGGCGCGCACAGGCGCAGCGCACCATCGCTGCCGAGGATCGGGTGCAGTGGCCGGATCCAGGTGTTGATTTCTTCGAGAGGAACGTGACGTTCCAGCCGGTCGATGCATTTCAACCAACTGGCGAGCGCTTCCTCTGCGAACTCAGGCTGATTCATAGGGCGCTCAGTTTAGGGAACCTCGCCATAATTATCCACAGCCTTGACCGGAATCTGTTGAACACACCCGGACATTCCTGATCTCGCCCCGCAATCGGTCTCTAAACGCGGAAGGGAGGCCACTGTGGATTGCTGTGCCGGACCCGTCTCGCCAACAGGTAAGCAATAAAAAAGCCACTTCAGACTTAATTGCAACCGCGATTGTTGTCGTGAAAATGGATCAAATCCGGGCCCCCCCGGATACTTCCGGATACAAATCTTGCGGGCAGCCCCCAGCCTCAAGCCTGCTGGCACAGGCCTTGTCGGCTACCCCGACGGCGGTTTTTCCGGCCGCAAATCAATCTACCGAATCAATAATTGTTTGCAATCGGCACTTGAGTCGGGCGCCTTGTTCAAATAGGATGCTCTTTTTCAACCGTTCGACACATTGTTTCGGGAATTAACTTTATGAAACGACAGACACTCGGCTTGGGCATTTGCCTGATCGCTGGCATCGGCATTCTCACCCTGGGAATTCATAGTCACGCTCAGGAGGTAGAACCGGTTATTGATACCAGTCGGGCAGTGGTGCAGGACACCAGCCGCTCGCAGGGTCGGATTGATGAACTGGATTCGCGCACCCAGACGCTGCTCAGTGATTACCGCGCCAACCTCAAGCAGCTTGAGCAGCTCAACCGCTACAACGCTTCCCAGCAGCGCCAGGTTGATGCACAGCGCCGCGAAATCGAATCGCTGGAGCGCGACATCAACAATATCGCCAGCCTCCAGCGCGCCGTTCAACCGCTGATGGAGGATATGGTCGAAGCACTGGCCGAGCTGGTCGAAGCGGATGTTCCGCTGTTGCTTGACGAGCGTCGCGAACGTGTCGAACGTCTGCGGGCGCTGATGGATGACCCCAGCCGGTCGCCGGCACAGCGCTATCGCCTGGTGATCGAGGCCTACCAGATCGAAAACGAATACGGTCGCACCATCGAGGCCTACCGCGACAACATCGAGGTTGATGGCCGCCTGTATGAAAATGTCGACTTCCTCCGTATCGGACGCCTGGCGCTGATTTTCCGCACTGATGATGACCAGGTGCTGAAGCGCTATGACGTGGAAAGCCGTCGCTGGGTTGACCTCGACAAGTCTTTCCTGCCGGACGTGAAGATGGCTTCGCGGATTGCTCGCGAGCAGATTCCGCCTGACCTGATGTTCGTTCCGGTCACCGCTCCCCAGCCGGCTAATTGAGGTGGAATTCAACATGAGCAATCAATCACAACTCAAAAACCGTTCAGCGGGGAATCTCGGCATGTCCATGAAAAAGACGATGCTTGGTGGCCTTGCCATCACCATCCTGCTCGCCTGCTTTGGTATCGCCACCCTGGTGCCGAATGCGATGGCAGCCACGCAGCCTGAGACGATCGAAGATGTCCTTCGCGCCATGCAGGGCGAGCGTCGCGCTGTCACCCGCGAAAATCAGGAGCGAGAAGATCGATTCCGTCGCGAACAGGCAACCCAGGAGTCCGAACTGAACCGCCTTCGTCGCGAAGTCACTGCCGCGGAAGAAGAGGCAAGTCGACTCGAGAACCTGCGCGCCCAGCTGGATCGTGAACTTGAAGAACTGCGCGCCACATTGTCCGAGCGCCAGGGCGAGTTTGGCGAGCTGTTCGGCGTGGCCCGAGCTGCCGCCGCCGATCTCAATGAAAACCTGGCTGACTCCCTGATCTCAACCCAGCTGACTGATCGTGGTGAAGCACTGTCACGCATGGCACAGTCCGGCTCCCTGCCGACCATCGAAGAGCTGGAATACCTGTGGTTCACGATGCTTCAGGAGGCCAGTGAGCAAGGCAAAGTCATTCGTTACGAAGCCCCGGTCATTCGCGGCGACAACCAATCGGTTAATGAGACGGTTGTGCGTATCGGTCCTTTCACCGCATTTACCGAACGCGGTTTCCTGATTCCGCGTGACGGCACCCTGCGCTACCTGGTCCGCCAGCCGGGCGGTGGTGGCGTTCGCGCTGCCCGCGATGTGTTCAACTTCGACGGCTCCGGCGTCACCCGGGGCATGATTGATCCCTCGCTGGGTGCATTGCTTGGCATGGTTGTGGAAACACCGAACCTGCAGGAGCGTATTGCCCAGGGTCGTGGTATCGGTTATGCGATCATCATCGTCGCCGCATTCGGTATCCTGCTGGCCCTGTTCCGCTGGCTGATGCTGTCCATCACGGCAATGCGCGTTCGTGCCCAGATGAAGTCTTCGACCCCGTCGAAGGGCAACCCACTCGGACGGATCATGCTGGCCTACGAAGAAAACCGTACCGAAGATCTCGAAACGCTGCAGATGCGTCTCGATGATGCCGTTCTGCGCGAACTGCCTCGTCTGGAAAGTGGCCTGAACATCGTCAAGGTGCTGGCCGCAATCGCTCCGCTGATGGGGCTGCTGGGTACCGTTATCGGGATGATTGTTACCTTCCAGGCCATCACCCTGTTTGGTACCGGTGATCCGAAACTGATGGCAGGTGGTATTTCACAAGCCCTCGTGACCACGGTACTGGGTCTGATCGCGGCCATTCCGCTGTTGCTGCTGCACGCGTTTGCATCAGGCACGGCCCGCCGCCTGGGCCAGGTGCTTGAACAACAGTCGATCAGTCTGGTGGCAGAGCCGGACACCGATCCTCGCTGATGTATCGCACCACTGAGGTGACAAACTCGTGTTAGAACTTCTGATACCAGCTAACGCCATCCAGGTCATCGGCAATTTCTTGAATGCCGGTGGCCCGGTGGTGGTGGCCCTTCTGTGCAGTACGTTCTTGATGTGGCTGCTCATTACTGAGCGCGGCCTGTACTTTTTGTTCGCCCATCGCCGCTTGATGGGCGACACCCAAAAAGCCTGGGATAACCGGGAAGACCGTCGCAGTTGGGAGGCCTATGCTTATCGAGAGCGATTGATCTCGCAGGTAACGATCGAAAACCAGAAGCACCTCAACGTGATCAGGGCACTGATCCTGATCACGCCGCTACTCGGCTTGCTGGGTACGGTTACCGGGATGCTCGAGGTTTTCCAGGTCATCGTTGACACCGGCGCATCCAATGCCCGCTTGATGGCGTCCGGCATTTCGCGCGCCACCATCCCGACCATGACCGGATTGGCCGTGGCCTTGACCGGTGTCCTGTCGATCAACTACCTGGAAAGAAAAAACACGCGATCCATCGCCA
>SKQI01000212.1 GCA_007119095.1 Wenzhouxiangella sp.
CGACCAGGCGCCGACTGCTTTCCGGCTCGGGATAGAACTGGGTCAAGGCCTGCAGGCTGTCGGCGGCACGTTCAAAATCAAAGTCCAGCGCGGCTGCGGTGGCCTCCAGCTCCAACCGATCCCGGCGCGGCCACAGGCGGGTGGCGGCCAGGGCTTGTTCGCTGGCGTTGCGCGCCTGGTTCCAGTCGCCGCGACTCATCCAGGCTAATGCTTCCAGGTGATCCAGGCGCGGATTGTCGGGTTCATCGATGCGGGCCTGGGCGATTCGGGCCAGGGCGTGCTCGGGACGGTTGAGTTCCAGGGCTTCCAGGGCACCGAAATAGGCCCGCTGGCTGCCGGGCAGGCGCGGCAGGCGGGCGCGGATGGCCGAGCTGTCGGCGCCCGGAGGGGCGGCAAAGCCCAGCCGGTCGCGAATCGATGAGGCCATGTCGATGCTGAGCGCGGCCACATCCCAGCCACCCAAACCGGATTCCAGGCTGGTGATGATTTCGCCTGATCCCGGCCGGCGCAGGCTGGCCAGCAGGCGCGAACCGTCTACGCCGGCAGTCAGGTAGCGTCCTTCGACCAGAAAGTCGATGTCGGTCAACTGCGACTCGTCAGCGTTGTTGGCCGGGTCGACGACCAACACCCGAAAGCCGCCGAGCTCGACCAGGGCATGGCCCAGGTAGGTTTCCAGGGCCGGGCCCAACCAGTTGAGTTCCGGGTCGTCGCTGGCGTTGACCATCTGGGCGACAGCCAGGGTGGGCAGGCGCTCGCCTGTGAAGTCCGGCTGGCTGCGCTGGGTGGTCCAGTAGGCGGCGACAAAGGCCACCAGCACCAGCGCGCCCAGGGCCGGCCAGGGCCACAGCCCCAGGGTTCTGGGTGACAGGGCGGGCTGGAATTCCGGTTCGGGCACAGCAGGCCCTGCTGCATCCGCAGGAACCTCATTGGGACGCTGGATTTCGGCGATGAATTGGTAGCCGAGACGACGGCGCGTGGCAATCAGACGCGGTTCAGCGCTGGAGTCCCCCAGCGCCTGGCGCAGTTCCTTGATGGTCTGGGCAACCGAGCTGACGGATGTCGCCTGGTGGCCCCAGACGGCATCGAGCAAGTCGTCGCGACTGACCACGGCCGGCGCCTGCTCGATCAGATGACAGAGCACGGCAAAGGTTTGCGGACGCAGGTTGACCGGTCCATCCGGTCCGGTGACCGACTTCTGCTCGGTATCGATTTCGAATTGGTCGAACTGAATGATCAAGATGAACTACCGTCCCCTGCGCTACTTCCAGCCCCAGCCCGCAAGTACTTCAAGAAGCGCATGCAGCCTTGGGCTAATTAATCGATAGATTGCCATCATTATTGAGTTTTGTCATGTCTTGCCGACTGAACAAAGGGCAACTTTCACGCTAATTTCAAGCTGATTTCAACAAGCAAGCGCGTCGCTGAGCCAGGCTGACTATCGAAAAAAGCAATTCGCGTTAAAGGAATCCTACAGTGAGCCAGGCTGACCCTGCCAAGGGCGGGTATACATTGACCATGTCGCTGTCGGCCTTGCTGGTCGGCCTGTTTCTGCTGACCTTGATCGGTTTGCAGCAATGGCATCATGGCCGGGCCGACTACTCGGTGCCGGTTCGCGCCTTGGTGGTGGAATCAACGCAATTGCCGGTCGCCGGCGCCCTCGATCGTGCCTGGCCCAGGTACTCCTTTTCTTATCACTATCTGTTTCGGGGCGAGCTATACGTCGGTAGCGCCTATCGTCACCGAGGCGGCCTGGGGCAGGCGGTCAGCCGCCACCCGGTCGGCAGTATGGTCACCGTCTGGGTTGACCCCGGCCACCCGGAGCGGGCGGTTGTCGAGCCTGGCCTCTCGGCGCTTGACCTGGGCTGCCTGGGTTTGAGCCTGCTGTTGTTTCTCGCTGGCCTGCTTGGCTTTTCCAGGCTGGTTGCTCGTGATGTTGAGCTTCTGCGAGCCGGCAACCAGCGTGGCAATGCCTGACTCACAGTTCATTGGCTGGCAAGGGCCTTCAGCCTGCAATTTGCCGCTTCCAGACTGGCAGCGCGGCGCATTTTCATCGTGATTTCAAGCTAATTTCAAGTTCCGGGGTGTGCTGTCTTACATCGTATGTTCACGATGATTCAGGCCAACGGAGATAACCATGGATGCACTAACTCAGGCCCAACTTGCCAGCGCACAGCTCGGGGACGTCTGCCCCGCGAGCAGTCGTCTGATTCTTTCCAAGATTGGCGTGTGCCTCCTGCTGCTGCCAATGTCGCTGGCCGCGTTGACTTTTGACGATGCGCAGCAGCGGCTGGTTGCAATCGAAGCCGAGCTGCATCGCCTGGAAGCGCCGGACTGGTTGCCCGCACCCTTTAACGATGCTGAAGCAGCGGCCTGGGTGGCGTTGGCGGCTGATGTCAAGGAGGGTGCCCAGGCTGCGGTTGCAGAGCTTCAGATGATTGCTGCCAGTGTGGAGCTGCCGCTGACCCGTGGCACGGTGCAGCAGGGTGCGGCCTATGACCGGCAGGATGTCGGCCGCCTGCAGCGGCTGGCTGAAAACCATATTCGGCGGGTGGATGAAGCCGTACAGCAGACCAACGCCAACCTGCGCGGCATGTTCCAGATCCAGGACCGGGAGCTTGAATACTTCCGCGAGCTCGATCCCAACAACCTCAACCATCGCAGCAATGCGTTCCTGGTCGAAGGTGCCGAGGAACGCATTTATGGCCTGCTCGATCTGCATGCCGCCCGCGCCGAATCCTGGGCTGCCTGGCAGCGCGCTTTCACCCCGCAGATCACCCAGGCCACGGCCGAGCGCATTGCCGAGATCCAGCAGATGCGCCAGCGCTACGCCGAACAGCG
>SKQI01000001.1 GCA_007119095.1 Wenzhouxiangella sp.
TATACACCGTATCGATGCGTTTTTCCGGTGCCGGCAGGCGCAGGCGGCCGGCCCGATTCTTCTCCACCAGGCGCGGCACCAGCTGGTTGTCCCCCGGCCCCCAGATCAGGTGCGGGCGCAGGGCACAGGTTTTCAGCGACTCGCCGTTGGCCGCCAGCACGGCTTGTTCGGCGCGCGCCTTGGTTTCAGGATACGGCGCCTGGAAATGATCCGGATAGGGCAAGGACTCATCGCCATTCTCGATATCGCCACCGCCATGAACCACGCTCGGCGAAGAGGTATAGACGAGGAAAGCGATGCCGTGCGCCCGGCAAGCGGCCAGCACATTGGCCGTGCCCTGCACATTGGGGCGTTCGAAGTCCCGACGATACAGCCCCGGACCCGCCTTGGCGGCCACATGGATAATGGCTTCGCAGCCGGCTGCCGCCTGCGACACTGCCGCTTCATCAGCGATATCCCCCCGATGGCAGGTCACACCCATCGCTGCCAGCTTGGGATAGTCGGAGCGATTCAGCGTCACCACGCTGTCACCCCGCTCCAGCAACTGTCGGACTATGGCCTGGCCGAGAAAGCCGCCACCACCGGTGACTAGAATTTTCATTATCAAGCTCTGGGAGGGGAAGAAACTCTATTCTATAGGGCGGCGTTCGGGTTTCGGGTTTCGGGTTTCGGGTTTCGGGTTTCGGGTTTCGGGTTTCGGGGGCCGGGTGACGGAGTTCGGAGCGAGCCTGGAAGCGGTTTCTCCGGAAACCGGAACCCGGAAACCCGCCCTAGCATTTGCACACTCCCGCCCCCACATTCCGCCCATTCCGTCCATTTTCGATCAAATCGCCCATGAGCCAGTACGTTTACACCATGCACCGGGTCAGCAAGATCGTCCCGCCGAATCGCACCTTGATCAAGGACATTTCCCTGTCTTTCTTTCCCGGCGCCAAAATCGGCGTGCTGGGTCTGAACGGTGCCGGCAAATCGACGGTGCTGAGAATCATGGCCGGCGTCGACAAGGAATTCGATGGCGAAGCCAGGGCACAACCGGGTATTCGGATCGGTTACCTGCCCCAGGAACCGGAGCTGGATGAATCCCAGACCGTTCGCGAATCGGTGATGGATGGCGTCGGCGAGGTCAAGCAGCTGCTGGATCGCTTCAATGCCATTTCCGACCGCTTTGCCGAACCCATGGACGATGAGGAAATGACCGAGCTGCTTGCTGAGCAGGCCGAGCTGCAAGACAAGATCGACGCGACCGGCGGCTGGGAGCTGGACCGCACGCTGGAAGTCGCCGCCGATGCCCTGCGCCTGCCGCCATGGGACAGCGAGATCAAGGTCTTATCCGGCGGCGAGCGACGGCGGGTTGCGCTGTGCCGCCTGCTGCTGTCCAAGCCCGACATGCTGCTGCTGGATGAGCCCACCAACCACCTGGACGCCGAATCCGTGGCCTGGCTGGAGCGCTTCCTGGACGACTTTCCCGGCACGGTCATGGCCGTCACCCATGATCGCTACTTTCTCGACAATGTCGCCGGGTGGATTCTGGAAATGGATCGCGGCCACGGCATTCCTTTCCAGGGAAATTACTCGTCCTGGCTCGAGCAGAAGGAGCAGCGATTGGCGGTGGAGGAGAAGCAGGAAGCCTCGCGCCAGAAGGAAATCAAGTCCGAGCTGGAATGGGTGCGGTCAAACCCCAAGGGCCGCCAGGCCAAGAGCAAGGCCCGTCTGAAACAGTTTGAAGAGCTGAATTCAAAAGATTTCCAGGCGCGTAATGAAACCCGCCAGATCTACATTCCACCGGGCCCGCGGCTAGGCGATACGGTGATCGAGGCTGAAGGGCTGTACAAGGGCTTTGGCGACCAGTTACTGATCGAAGACCTGAGCTTTCGAATCCCGCCCGGTGCCATTGTCGGCATCATCGGCGGCAACGGGGCCGGCAAGTCAACGCTGTTCAAGATGATCGCCGGTCAGGAGCAGCCCGACCGAGGCAGCGTGCGTGTCGGTGACACGGTCAAGCTCGCCTATGTCGACCAGCGCCGCGACAGTCTCGACGCTAACCGCCAGGTCTGGGAAGAAATTGCCGACGGCTCGGAAGAAATCGTGGTCGGCAACTATCGCCTGCCGGCGCGCGCCTATGCCAGCCGCTTCAATTTCAAGGGCTCGGAACAACAAAAGCGGGTCGGCCAGCTGTCTGGCGGCGAGCGCAACCGGGTCCACCTGGCCAAAGTACTGAGGAGCGGCGGCAACGTACTGATGCTTGACGAACCTACCAACGACCTGGACGTGGAAACCCTGCGGGCGCTGGAGGAAGGTCTGCTGGCGTTCCCTGGATGCGCCCTGGTCATTTCCCACGACCGCTGGTTCCTGGATCGCATCGCCACCCACGTGCTGGCCTTCGAGGGCGACTCCCACGTCGAGTGGTTCGAAGGCAACTTCTCCGATTACGAGAAGGACCTGAAGCGGCGACGCGGCGATCAGGCCGGCCCGAAACGCCTGAAGTACAAGAAATTGCGCGATTGATGTCGCACTGAACCGTGAACGACCAACAAGGTCAAAGATCCATCTCAAAACCGCAGACCATGAACATGATTACACGCCTGTCCATTCTTCTTGCCATGGCCGTTGTCCTGACTGCTTGTCGTGGTGGCAACGACGAACCTGATCCCGTGCCGGAAGCAGAGCCGGTGCAACAGACCGCGCCAGCGCGCGATGGCCGTACTGTCCGGCAGCGCGACACCGGCAGCGGCGATACCAGCCCGCGTCCGGCAGCTCCTCCGCCTGCGGCTGGTGATCCAGCACAGCAGCTGCCGCGCTTCCAGGGAGAACTTCAGCAGGAAGGCTTCGGACTGTCTTTGATCATGGACGGCAGCAGCCCCCAGGCATTCCGAGACAGCCTCGAACTGGCTGCCCAGGACAGTTCATCAGACCAGCTGCGCCGCCTGCACAGCTCACTTGAGTACCTCAGGCTGCACTCTCTCGGACACCCCGACCTGGCTTCCTTCTATCGCAGCCTTGACGGCATGACCGGCGAAGAAATCATTCGGATGGCTAACGAGCGTCGGCGCGAGCGCCGCTGACGATAACGGCAAAGACTAAGGCCTGAAAGGTCGCGGATTCCAGTTCAGCGACTGTCGGGCTGGACGATCATCGACGGCAAGATCCTGACCTTGCCGTCTGATCATGGCTGAATTGACCGAACGCAAACGCCCCAGGCGATGGGCGATGGCGAGCGTGGATGTCATCAACCAGGTCGGGATCCTGACCAGACGAGGAGAGCGATGGTTGGCGGCCGCAATTCGGCGAAGCATGGTCGGATATTCCAGCGTCTCACCACCGCCCACCAGCCACGATCCATTGCTGCGCTTGCCCAGCACCAGACAGCGGCCAATGAGGTCGGCCAAATCCTGCGCATGGACTGGTTGTCGCAAACCACGACCGCAGTATGGCACCATGCTGAATCGGCCCATCAGCCGGGCCAGGTAGCTGACGTTTCGGTCGTCACCGGCGCCGTAAATCATGGTCGGCTTGAGAATGGTGACATTGATTGATCGATCCCGGCACAGTTTGCTCACCCTTTCTTCTGTAGCCAGCAGGCCCGCGATCAGGGTTCGCTCGGCAGGATCTGGCGAATCCAGCTTGAAATGGGTGCTGGCCGAGCTCAGCGCGACCAAGCGACCGACCTGGCTGTTTTCCCTCAGGTATTGTTCCGCGAACAGCAACGGCCCGAGACTGATGACGACGCTGGCACTGACCGGTGCCGGACTGACCGCCAGATCCTGCTGAAACCAGATTTCTCCCGGCCGGGCGCGCTCAGGTGGGCGCCTGGAAACGGCCAGCACGCTGACACCTTGCTCGGCAAACAGGTCCAGCAGGTAGCCGCCAACCACGCCGGAGGCCCCAAGAACCAGAACAGGGGCCCCTAATTCCGGTAACTGCGCCATGACACGACCGGTAACATCAGCAGTACGTGCAGCCAGATCCCGAACCACCAGAACGGCCTGACCCAGGGCGGCCAGCGATCCTTGCAATGTTTGTTGAGGTAGCGCCAAAGGCCGCGGTGCTTGTTGATCATCACCCGCACCGGCCGTTGTCTTGACGACACCCCACCTGCGTGGGAAATGGCAACATCCGGCAGCAGCCGGATTTTCCAGCCATCTGCCAGCAACCTGGCCATCAGATCCAGATCTTCGAAATGCATCGGAAAGCCGGCATCGAAACCGCCAAGACGGCGGAAAGCTGCTGTCCTGATGAGCATGCAGGCGCCGGAGACCGCCTCGACTTCGCCAGGCTCGGACGGCGCCGGCAGATGCGTCAGATCGATTGCCGGGCCCATCCGGAAACGCATTACTTCATTCAGCACCCTGCGCGGCCCCGGCAGCTGGCGCCGGCTACCGCGCTGTTCATTGCCGCCCATATCGTAGATTCGGCCTGAAACCATCCCAGCCTGTTCATGGGCTTCCATATCTTCGACCAGGGCATGCAGCCCCTCGGGCACCAGCAGGCAGTCGGGGTTGATAACCAGCAGGTATGGGGTATTGATACGGTCAAGCACGAAATTGACACCGCGCCCAAAGCCCAGATTTTCCGGGCTTCGAACGATATCCGTGGCCGGCATTGGCGGAAGATTATAGAGGCTGTCGTCGCTGGAGGCATTGTCAACAACAATCACCCTCGGCACCCGGGCACCTTTCCCCTTCAGCGCGCGGATACATCGAGCCAGCCAGGGTCCGGAATTGTAATTGACAATGACGGCGGTCACCTGGCCCAGTGTCGTCAGCTGGGCCTGGGACTGGGCCCTGCCCGGGCCAGTGCTCACCTAGCCACGCTCCAGACGTGCGCGTAGTTCGGCGATTTCAGCATCCCGCTCAGCCAGCAACTGACCAGCGCGGATGTGCTTGCGAATCTCTTCGTTGTAATGTGCATACACCGACTCTTCTCGATCGCCAAAAAGCGAACAACTCGCCGCATCGGGCAACAATTCGGGCTTGGCAGCCGCTACTGCCATGAAGTAGAGCGGCGGGTAAGTCGGTCGTGGGCCAGATGCCACAGACTGTTCGGCGCTGACCAGCCACTCGGCCGTGCCCGCACCTTCCAGGGCCCAGACCGCAGAAACGAAGACAAGCTTCTGACCAAACAGGCGGTAAGCGGGGAAATGACGACCTAACAGGCTTTCAAGCTCGTCGCGGTACAACTCGCGCACATGAAACGGGTTGTCGTATCCGGTTTCGTCACTGTAAGTCTTGCGATCAGGAGACGACAGCAGCAGAAAGCCATCGGGGGTCAGCACGCGTCGGAATTCGGCCAGCAGCGCGTCCTGCGCCTCCAGATGCTCAAGGGTCTCGAACGACACCACCACATCAACACTGGCATCCGCCAGGGGCAGGCGCGTGCAGTCAGCCTGGCGAAATTCCAGGTTGGACGCCTGGTAACGCCGATCAGCATGGTCAATGCTTTCCTGATCCAGGTCGAATCCGATGACTGAAGCGGCATGCTGGCACAGCATGGCACTGCCGTAACCCTCACCACATGCCGCGTCGACCACCCTGCGCCCGGCTACCAGCCGACTGGCCCAGGCGTAGCGATGCCAGTGCTCGTAGGCCATTTCACGAACACATTCAGGGGTGAACCGTTCGCCGGTGAATTCGAGTTCGGGGGTATCGGACATGGGGGATTGGCTGGTTGGGACGGGGTGAGTTTAGCAAGACAGGGGGGTTCAGGGTTTCAGGGTTCAGGGTTCAGATCGCGATACTTGTTCAGGATGGTTTCGCGGCGTTGGGCCATGGGGTCGGTCTGGATGAAGGACTGGACGCGGTCCAGGTAGTCGGGGTGGCGATTCAGCAGTCGGGTCATGGCCTCGCCACCGGGGGCCAGGCCCAGGGGGCCGAAGCTGGCGTTGCCCTGGTGAGCGACGTAGGCATGATCGCAGATGACGTGTCGCCAACCGGCCGCGATGGCGCGCATGCACCAGTCATTTTCCTCGCCGTAGCCCTTGCCAAAGGCCAGTTCGTCGAAAGTGCCGATCTTGTCAAGGCAGCGGCGGCGCATGAACATGCAAAAGCCAACGGCCGTGGGCACTTCCGGGTAGGCCGGCGGCCCGGATTCGCGACAGGCCCGGGCCCAGCGCTCGGCATCTTCAGGCCAGGGGTTGGCGCGGCAGAAATCCGGTATCGATGCGATCTCGGCGTTGTTGCTCAGCGGCGTGATCGACGCAATGGTCGGGTCCGTTCGGGCACAGGTCTCGATCGCTTCCAGCCACCCGGAAGTCACCCGGGTGTCGGAGTTCAGCAAAATCACATCTTCGCTGGAGGCCAGACACAGGCCGAAGTTGGCCGTCGCCACAAAGCCCAGGTTGGAATCGTTTCTGACCCGAACCCAGGGCTTGGGCATGGCAGCCATCAGCTCAGCAACCTCCGGCTCGGTGGAGGCATCATCAATGACGATCACCGGCTGATCGCCAGCCACGGTTTCGGCCAGCGCCGCCAGGCAGCGCTCGGTTTCTGCCACGGCGTTGAAGACGGGCACGACAATGACGGTCATTCGCTGCTCCAGCGATGGGGCAAACGCACCAAGCCCAGTTCGCGCGAGCGTCCGGTCACGGTAAAACTTGTCTCGACGGTATCGTGAACCCGCAAACCCTCCGGGTCCATCGCATGCCCTCGAACCACGTAGCCCCCGGGCAGCAGGCTGAGATCCGGAAAGCGCAGCGTGGCACAAAACTCATCTTCGGCTGAAGCGTGCAATTCAAACTCGTCATGATCGCTGGCAACCCCGTAAACCGGCGTGCCATCGGCCCTGACCAGGCCGACCAGGACCACCGGGGCGCGCCCGTCCGGCGAGCGCAGGCGCAAACGCACCACCAGCTCATCACCCATGGCCAGGCGCGGTTCGCCGGTGTCATCGCCATCCACGCGCAGTTCGGCAACGCTGTACAAATCGGCACTCAGCCGCTCCGAGCTGCGGGCTACCTCACTGGCGCTGCGTCGTTCATGCCAGGCGAGGTAGGCCTGGGTCACATCGAAAACATCGCCCTGGGCTCGCGCCTTGCCACCTTCCAGCCACAGTGCCTGTCGGCACAGTTTCTGGACCTGGTACATGTTGTGCGACACCATCAGCAGGGTGCCGCCCTCGGCCAGGTAGGTCTCGATCCAGCGAATGCATTTCTTCTGGAACGACTCATCGCCAACGGCCAGGATCTCGTCGGTAATCAACAGATCGGGTCGCACCGATGCGACTACGGCAAAACCCAGCCGCACGACCATACCCGAGGAGTAATGCTTGACCGGCTCGTGGATGGAATCACCGATGTCTGCAAAGGCAAGAATGTCATCCAGACGCTCTGCCACCTGCTTGCGATCCAGACCGAGAAAAGCGGCATTCATGTGCAAGTTCTCAAGACCGGAGTACTCCGGATCGAAGCCCGCGCCCAACTCCAGCAGCGCAGCGCTGCTGCCCTGGCGTTCAATCACACCACTGGACGCCGACAACACGCCAGTGATGATTTTCAACAGGGTGGATTTGCCAGCACCGTTGGCGCCAATCACGCCCAGCGATTCGCCGGGCCTGATGGAGAAATTGACATCCTCCAGCACAACCGTGCCCTGCCCGGACTGACCGCGCAGCAGCACCTCCCAGAAACTGCGCCAGCGCCCGGCGGCACTGGTCGTTACCGGGTAGCGCTTGCCAACGCCCCGCAGGCTGAGCAAGGCCTCGCTCACAGGAAATCCTCGAAGCAGGGACTCAAGCGCGCAAACAGCAGGCTGCCCAGCCACACGCTGGCCGCGGCCGCCAGCGCCAGCACCAGCAGCATGCCATCAGGCAGCCACTTGCCGTGCAGCAGCGTCGCCCGCACTTCCTCGATCCACCAGGTTGCCGGGTTGAACACCAGGACCGCCGCCAGGGTATCGGTCAGCAGCTCGGGGGCATAGAGGATGGGCGTCATGAAGAACCAGAACATCATGAAGGTCGGCAGAATCTGTTCCAGGTCACGTAGATAGACCTGCAAGGCGGCCAGGCCCAGTCCTAGCCCAAGGCCAAACCCATAGAAGGTGGCCAGCACCAACAGGGCCAGCGGCAGCCCCTGCCAGCTGATGTCGATACCAAGGAGCTGCAGGGCTACCAGGACAACCATATAGCCGATCAAATGCAGCAGAAACACCGCTGACTGCGCGGATACGACCAGCAGTTGCCGGGGGATGGCCACCTTGGAAATCAAACTGGCGTGTTGAAGAATGGCCTGCGAACCGCGCAACACGCCCTCGGAAAAGGCCAGCCAGGGCCACAGGGCAACAGCAAGCCAGGCGACGAAGGGCATCTCCAGGCCCTCTGGCACCCGGGCCTGGAAAATCACCCCGAAGACGAACCCGTAAACGGCCAACAGCAGCAAGGGCGTGACGACCAGCCACAGCCAACCGCTAGTGGCGTTGACCAGCCGGCTGCGAATTTCACGCCGAACCAGGTCCGGCAGCAGGCTCCACCAATGCTTGTTCAAACGCACACCCGAACGAGTGCTGATTTCCGGCCGACATTTGCAGGCATGAGTGGACTAAAGGACATCATACGATCAGAAATTAGAAATATCGAAAACCCACCCACAGGGCGTGGAACTGGAGGCGAAAGAGCAAGCGGGCTGGATATCGGGGCCTGGGGTGCCAACCGGGGACTCACTTGCCACCAGGTTCAGGTAGTAGATTCGCCCGGGCTGAAGCGCACAATCCCGGGGCGTATCAGGTCCGCCGAACGGGATCCCGACCGCCGTATTGTTGCTGCATACCGCCTGTTCTGAAAAATCTCCCGGACACTCGGAAATGCTATAGATCGTGCGGGCAGTACGAAACATCCCACCCGCCGATTCCCGCAGCATTGTGCCAACATAGTTGCCGGGCAGGCCGGTGGTATCAATCTGTATTGCCACATATTCGCGCGCGGCACGACGGTTGGTAGCCAGACGACGGGTGTTTCCGATCGACTCCCAAAACGGTGCGCTCCAGATGCCGGGAGGATCGGACCCGGGAGCACGGGTCCAGAAAGAACAGTCGATGCCTGACTGGAAAATGCCGCCGTTCCAGACGCAGGCGTTGATACCGGTTGTCAAGCGCGTCCAGTTCGCCGGCATTCCGCGCTCAGGATCATCGCATCCGACAGGGGCAGGACCGGGCGCATCCTCCACGACGATGGAGAAGACCTCCGTTTCGGCACTTCGACCATCATCGGTTTCACAGCGCAGGCCCAGCGTCCAGTCCCCCGGCCAGGCAGCCGAACGAGTGACCGGCGAGCTTACCGGGCCGGACCATGAAGGGAAGCTGCCCTGGGCCGTGCACAAGGCCGGCTCCGAGGTAGACCAACTGACCGTCAGCAAGCCCCCCGTTGCCACAGTCAGCGCCGATGCAGGCTGACCGTTGAAACGCAGATCGTCAATAACCAACGCCGTACTGTCGAAATGCGCCTGGACCGAGCGCGGCCCATCCATGCGGACAATCACGCAAAAACGGTCGGAGGTGTAATCGCAGCCCGACCATTCATTGAAGGCAGACTCGCCGGCAAGCGCCGGCGCGACCAGCACCAGCACCTGATCAGTCTCGACCTCTGGGATGATGTAGGGAGTGGTACCCGCTGCAGACGGCAGGCTGGCCTCGATCGCCAGCGACAGCCCGGGTTCGGCCAACACTTCCAGTGGGTGAGCGCATGGCGCGCACTCGAACCGGTCTTGCAACAGCAGTTCGGAAGCAAGCCCGGGATAGGCAGCGCCTAATCCCGCAACTAGGACGCATAACTGGAGAGGCGCCGCCAGCACGGCGCGCAGGTTATCAAGAGCCATGGCGTCATTCGGATCGATTCAGACCCGCGAAAGCTTACCACGCCGAGCAAGTCTCACCGGACGCTTGAACCCGCGAATCGAATCCGTCAATCGGCCAGCGGGGCGGTGGGCGGCTCGTCGTAGTCGGCAGTCTCGATTCCAAAGTCCTGCAGCAGTTGCCGCATTCCATCCTCGAAGTACTCCGGTTCAAAGTCTTGCACATCGCGCAGCGTACGCTCCCAGACGGCAGTCCGGTGCTGGGTAAACGCAACATCCAGCGCTCGTGAACGCGCTTCCTCCCAGGTCGCGGGCTCAGGCTCATGTCTGGCAACCAAAGCCATCAGGTGCCAGCCGAACTGAGAGCGTACGGGCGAAAGCAATTGACCAGCCTCGGCGCGACTGAGCGCCTGAGCCACCTCACCAACCAGCATTTCGCTGGTGATCTGCTCGAACAGCCCACCATTTTCGGCCACGCTCGGGTCATCGCTGTAGCTGACAGCCAGCTCGGTCAGATCCGCACCTTGCTCGACCAGCTCGTGAAGTCGCAAGACCTCGCGCATCGCATCGACCTCCGAACGCCCAGGAGAAACAGAGACCAGCAGGTGTTCGAAATCGAAGGAAACCGCTCCCTGAAACTGATCAGGATGCAGCATGAACAGCTCCCGTGCCGCATCCTCGAAGTCAGCCGGCGAATCATCGGCAAACAGATGCTCCCGGTATATGCGCCTGGCCTCCTGCGCCAAGGCGTGGTAGAACCGCGCCTGAACAACGGGCTGATCCAGCAAGCCCGCCTCTTCGACACGATGCACGAAAGCATGCTGCAATACCAGATTGGTGAAAATATCTCCCAACCGCCTTGACGACTGCAGCAGCGCTGCACGATCTTGCTCGGGAACACGTCGATCCAGGAAGGCGTCGACATCACCGCGCGTCAACAAGGTAGGACCGAACCGAACCA
>SKQI01000220.1 GCA_007119095.1 Wenzhouxiangella sp.
ACCTGGTCGGCGACCTGCACGAAACCATGCTCGATCGCGCCCGCCCCCTGTTCCGGGTCTGGGTGATCGATCAGGTACCGGGCCAGCGTTTCGCGATCTTTCTGAAGATGCATCACGCCATTATCGATGGGGTCAGCGCGGCCAGGCGGGTCGACGCCAGCCTGCGCAAGACCCGTCACCGGGGGGTGCCCAGTCCGCTGTTCGCGGTCGATCTGCCGGTACGCAGACCGCACCCACCCAAGGCCCTGGTCAAGAGATTGCTGGGGATCGGCACAACCGCCACCAGTCAGTATCTGGCCTTGTTGGGCAGCCTGCGCAAGGGGCTTTGGAACCTGGTCGGCGGTACGACTGAGGGAAGCGTACCGTTCGCCGCCCATCGCGGGCCGATGAACGAACCGGTGATGAACGCGCGCAGCGTGGCCACCTTGTCCTTGCCGCTGGAGCAAATGCGCCAGGTGGGGCGCCATTACGGGGCGACGCTGAATGATGTGGCCATGGCCCTGATCGATGCTGGCGTTCATCGCTACCTGAATGGCATGAAGCGGCCATTTGGCCATCGCCTGGTTGCCATGTGCCCGGTATCCATGCGCGAGGACGGTGACTCATCGGCCGGCACCAAGGTGTCGGCTGTGTTCGTGCGTCTGGGAAAACCGACAGCGAACATCGCCGAACGTCTGGTCCAGGTATCAGAATCGATGAACAAGGCCAAGGACGAGGTGCGGGCGATGAGCAAGGACACGGCACTGGGCTATGCGGCCGGCCTGATGGGTATCGCAGGCCTGACCGCGGTAACCCATGTCGATCGGGTCACGCCGCCCTCGGCCAATCTGGTCATCTCCAACGTCCCCGGATGGAATTGTCAGCTTTATCTCAACGGCGCGCCGCTGGTCGGCGCCTACCCGGTTTCGGCCATCGCGGTGGGCGTGGGTCTCAACGTCACCGTGATTTCTGCCAACGGCAACATGGACTTCGGTTTCGTCGGCAATGGAGCCAGCCTGCGCGAGTTGCCATCGCTGGCCACGCAGGTGGAAGCGGCCTGGAAAGCGCTGCTTCGAGCGACGCCTTCTGCTTGATGGGTTTCGATTATCATGGAGTGCTAATGAAACAAAGAATCTCCGTTCGTTGACATGGTCAGCTGGCAGACACGCACGGCCAAGCTGCTTGGCCGTTTGACCATACGCCAGGCGCTCCGGCGTCAGCTTGATATTGGGGCAATGCGCAAGCGCATTCAGGCCATGGAGCGGTTTTTCCCGGATTTGCCGTCCGATGTTCAGGTGACGACCGAACCTGGCCTGACCCATTGTGATGCCGAGTGGCTGCAGCCGAGCGAAGGACACAGTGATCGGGTGATCCTGCACTTGCCCGGCGGGGCCTTCATGACCCGCTTCAGGCGCGCCGAGCGCTTCTTGCTGGCGCGCTTGTGTCGCGCAACGCATGCCCGCGGTCGCCTGGTGTTCTATCGGCTGGCGCCGGAAGACCCCTGGCCGGCAGGTCTGGATGACAGCATGGAGGCCTACCAGCAGCTGCTTGCGCTGGGCGTGCGGCCGGAGCAGATTGTGCTCAGTGGGATGTCGGCCGGTGGCTGCCTGGTCCTGGCGCTGCTGCTGAAAGCCCGCGATCAGGGTCTGCCGATGCCGGCCGGCGCGATGTTGATGTCGCCGGCTGCTGATCTGACCGATGACTATGACCAGGGCTCGCGGGCAACGAATGCCAGTCGTGACGCGGTGCTTAGTCTGGAGCATGGTGAGGAGATTCGTCGTCTCTACCTGGCCGGGCAGGATGAGCTGGCCAACCACCCCTACGTGTCGCCGGTGATGGGTGACTTCAGCGGGCTGCCGCCGCTGTTTTTTCAAGTCAGCGGCACGGAGATACTTTTGGACGACAGTCAGCGCTGCGCCGAAAGAGCGCGCGCGGACGGGGTCAGTGCAGAAGTCGACATCTGGGATCGCCTGCCGCATGGTTGGCAGGCTTTGTCGTTTGCTCCGGAGTCCGGTCGGGCCATCGCCCGGTTGGCTGATTTTGTTCGAGAGTGCTGCCCATGAGCCCGCAGCGTGAACCTGACCGCCGCAGTCCTGGCCAGGCTTACATGGATGCCTTGCGCCAGGATCATGCCAGCCTGTCGCGCGTGCTGCGGTTAATTGACGCGCTGGCTGATCGCTTGACCAGATCGCCGGAGTCGGTCAAGCCCGTACTGCTTGATGCGCTGCGCTACCTGTTTCAATATCACCATGGCTTCCACCATCCGCGCGAAGATCGCTTGTTCGCACGGATTCGTGCTCGCCGTCCGGCGCTGGAAGAAACGCTGGGGCGGATCGACCATGAGCATGTCAGCGGCGAGCAGGAGATTGCTGCGCTGGTCGATGCTCTTGACAATGCGGAGCTGCGAGCGCTTGCTGGCAAGCATGGGGCCCAGCTTGCCGAGAGAATCAAGGCCTACCTGCGCCATGCGCGCATCCACATGCGCGACGAGGAAGTGGTGTTTTACGCCCGCGCCGAGGCTGCACTGAAAGAGGCCGATTGGGCGGATATCGTCGATGACAATGGCCCAAAGGACCCATTGGCTGACCCGGATGTTGTTGCCGATCAATATCCTGAATTGGCGGCCCACTTGGGGCTGGCGGCCAGCCACTTGGAGAAAACGGCTGATCATGAATCCATCGAGCCTGATCTTCATCGCCAACTGGTCGCGCTGACCGACGTCTACGGCAGTCTTTTGCACGATGGCCTGGACCTGACCCGTGCTAACGTCAACCGGCTGCTCGCCGTGCGCGGCCCGCTCGGGTTGCTGCGAACCGTTGGCGTTATTTCCGTC
>SKQI01000070.1 GCA_007119095.1 Wenzhouxiangella sp.
CGAGCCTCGAGTATGGTGCCGTCGTAAACACGCAAATCCATCGCCCCGCTTAACCGGCTCAAGGCAAAGTCCATTGGCGCACCCGGCCAGCGCACCTCGGCATCAACCTGGGCCCGCGCTGCCTGCAAGCCAGAGTCATAGCCTGCCGATTTCAAAAGCCCGCTCAAGTCAGCGGTGCTCAGTCGCCCGCCGAATTCGCTATGAAAGCGCTGATCGCGCTCGACCCAACGGCCCTGGCCAACCAGTCGCAGATCGGGCCCGGTGACGTCAATCATCTCGATTTCGACGCCATCGACCGCAGCATGCGCTTCCAGGCGTGCCCGACCCAGGTCCAGCTCACCCCAGTGCAAGGACTCGATCAACACGTGCAGCGGCGGCAAGCCCCGCGGGCTTCGAGTCGAAGTTTGCGCGCTGAGCGGATGAATGCCGAGTTCTGGCAGTGCCGGCTCGGGGTCGACCGGCTCCAGTCGCAGACGTTCCAGGTCGGCCACCAGCACACGGCCGGAGTCCAGCGGCACCGGCACCGTTATATTCCCGGCCAGGCGCTCACTTTCAAGCCCCAATTGCCAGGCAAACTCTTCTCGGCTGAGCGCCAGCTCCAGGTCATCAAGTTGCAGATTCAACACAGCCAGGCGGCCTATGTCGATCTCGACATCAACAGCGCGTGCAGCCTGCGGCTGCACCTCACGCGCTGCGAGGAATGCCAGCCAGTCAGTGAGGGCCAGTTCAGCCAAGTGACCTCGCGCAACCAGTCCAGCCTCGGCCGGCGGCTCCGGGGCAGCGCGGTCGAAGCCTATGCCCAGGGCCCATCCCGGAGGGGCAGGATGCCAGCGAGCATCGAGTGATGGCTCCAGGCTGAGCTGCCCACTGGGCGCGTCTTCAGCGACAATGACATTCAACCGCATCGGCCAGGCGACAGTGGCTGGCTTGGCAAGCGGTGCCGGCAGGTCCAGACCCAGGCCGGTCAGATCGCTGGACAGATCAACACTGATTCCATCAGCCTTCCGAGCACTGACGGTCAGCTCGAAGTCACTGCTGCCAGAGGCGTGACGTGCAAACTCGGCCAGGTCCGGAAACCATGGCAGGGGATTGATGTTACCCCTGAGCGCCAGCCAGGCCGGCGCCTCGAAACCAGCCGTCAACGCCACCGGCCAGGTTTGCTCGGCCACCCGCACCCGGATGTCATTGGCCTGAAGTTGCCGGCGGTCAAACTCCGCCATACCCTGCAGACCATCCACGGCCACGCCGATGCCAGGCAAGCCGAATCCTGTTTCGGTCAAAGCGACCTCGCCCTGCATGGACCAATCGTCCATGGTCCGAAACGGCAGCAGCAGATCCAGAGAAACGCCGACAGGCCCTGACCAGCGCGTGGCCTCGACCACGTCGACAAAACCGGCGACCGGCAGTTCGGCCAGCAGCGTTGCGACCTCGGCCGCCTCGGTCTCGGCCACGTGCAATGTCAGCGCCAGGGACGGCTCGGTCAGATCGTCGATTGCCAGGTCAGCTCGGTCAATGTCAATCTGGCCAAGGCGGGATCGGTTGAGAGTCGCCGACAGCGAGCGACCGATAAACTCGGCATCGCCGGCCAGGCCGCTGGCCTTTGGCCATTCGGGCCAGTAGTCGATATCGACGCCTGCGAAACTGACCTCGGCCTGGAAATCGCCAGGTTCGATCTCGCGCGCCAGCTTGCCTGCACGCATATGCAATAGCACCTGGCCACTGGCATGCTCGATCCAGCTCAGGGAATCGTCCAGCCAGGCCATGGCCGTTTCCGGGACAAAACGCGGCGGCAGATACGGCCTGGGATCCACCTGTGCGACGCGCTCGGCATCGATCTGGAAATCAAGAAACGGTCGCCCTTCCCACAGCCAGATAAAGCCATGGGTCGTGCCGCGGGCGAAGCCTGTATCAATCGTGACCTGGTCAAGTTCGATCGCCTGGGGTGACATCAACACCCGACCGGCAATGGTTTCGAGTTCAACGGCAGTTTCAAACAGCGCCGGCCAATGCACGCGCGGCCGACCAGCAGGCAACAGCACGGCCCGGTCACCCGACAGCGCCAGGCTGAGATCCAGTCCACTGACCCGCGGCAGGGGGTCAGCCAGGTCCAGCGCCAACTGATCGATCTGTCCGCGCAAGGCGTGCAGACTACCGTTGCTGCGCAACCCCATTTCCAACTGCCGGATGCGCCCTTCGGCGTGGTCCGGCCAATCAGGCCAGTGACCGAGCAAGGGCTGAACCAGCTCGTGCAGAGCGCCAAGATCGAGTTCATCGACGGCCAGAGCCCAGCGATCACCCTGTCGGCCTACGGCCAGGCCTTGCGCCAGGTGCTCGGGAACGTCGTCGCCTGCATAAAGGTTGACCAACTCGATCTGGCTGGTAACGTCATGACCGAACAGCACCAGCTCGGCAGTCACCGAATCGCTGCCCAGACCCGCATTGTTCAATACCAGGTCCATGTCCACCCTGGCGCCCTCCTGAAGCGACCAGGTGGCCCAGGCCTGTACCGAAGCCCGTGCCGAATCAGGCAGACCGTCCGCGCCCAGCCACTGGGCCGGTACCAGATCATCACCAAGGAGCCAGGCCTGGGCCTGCCGCCAGTGGCCATCGGGATGATCCACACGCAGGGCGAAGCGCAACCCCGGTCCGTCCATACGATCAGGTTCCAGTTGCCCCTGGAGTTCAGTGCGGCTGCCGCGACGCCGAATCTCCCCCTCCACCAGACGCGCGCCAAAATCAGGCCGATTGGCCGGGCGTACGCGCAGGCTGGCATCTCGCACCAGCAGGTCTCCGGCCAGCACGACGTCGCGACCTTCTCGATCCCCCAGCGCGGCGCCGCCCTCCAACTCCAGCCCCCACTCGCCCTGATCGTCCTGGGCCAGGACCAGATCCAGTCCCAGCACCACCAGACGGAAGGGGTTGCGATCGCCTCGCAACAGGTCGGGCAGATGCAGCTCCAGGCGTGTTTCGTCGATTTCCAGCAGCGCGGCATCCGCCGGACCCACGGCCAGACCCAGTAAATGAATTTGTGGCGTCAATCGCGGCCACTGTGCTTCGACACGCTCCAGCCTCACTTCCTTGCCGATGCGCTGGCCGATCTGCTCGGCCAGCCAGGGTCGCAACTCATCGGCGTACGGGATCAAGGCACGACCGACCCCGACCACCACTGCAAGGGAGATGATGATCAGCGCAACCGCGGTCAGCAGCAGCCCCTTGAGGGAGCCGAGCCACGCGCGCCAACGGGATGGAGATGCCTGGTCAGTCAAAGGAGAACGACGTCGAACTGTTCCTGTCCGTATTGTTCTTCGGGCTGAAACTGGATACTGGTACCCAGTAGCTCGGTCAGCTCGGCAATGGACCGATGGTGATCTTCCAGCATGCGCTCAACCACCGCCGGCGCAGCCATGACCCTGAGCTGACCGGTTTCGAACTGGCGCACGGCCCGCAGAATTTCGCGGAAGATCTCGGAACAGACCGTCTCCACGCTCTTCACCCGCCCTCGTCCATCGCAAACCCGGCAGGGCTCACACAGGCGGTGCTCCAGGCTTTCGGTGGTGCGCTTGCGAGTCATTTCAACCAACCCCAGCGGCGAAATCTCGGAAACCGAACTGCGCGCATGGTCACGCGCCAGGGCTCGCTGCAGGGTTCTCAAAACCTGACGCTTGTGATCGGCATCGGTCATGTCGATGAAATCGATGATGATGATCCCGCCCAGGTTACGCAGCCTGAGCTGACGGGCGATGGCCTGGGCGGCTTCCAGGTTGGTCTTGTAGATGGTTTCTTCGAGATTGCGGAAACCCACGTAAGCGCCGGTATTGACGTCCACCGTGGTCATGGCTTCAGTCTGGTCGATGGACAGGTAACCGCCGGACTTCAGCGGCGTGGTACGACTCAGCGCGCGATCGATTTCCTGCTCGACGCCGTACAAATCAAACAGCGGCCCGTCGCCATCGTAATACTCGATGCGCTCGACCCAGTCGGGAAAAAAGTCGCTGGCAAACTTGCGCGCTCGCTGCCAGGTCTTGCGATCATCAATGCGGACTTTGTCAATGCCGGCATGCATCAAGTCGCGCAGCGATCGGTAGGGCAGCGACAGATCTTCGTAAATGCACTGCCCGGCCTCGGCAGCCTGCATGGCCTGCTCGATGCGCGACCACAAGCGGCGGAGGTAGTCCAGATCCTTGGCCAGGGCATCGCCCAACACACCCTCGGCATTGGTACGCAGAATGAAGCCTGCCCGGCTGGTTTCGCCAATCATTGAACGCAGCAGGTCTTTCAGGCGCTGTCGCTCTTCGTCTGCCTCAATCCGCACCGACACACCCAGGCTGTCCACGTCGGGCAACAGCACCAGGTAGCGCGATGGCACGCTGAGCTGGGTAGTCAGGCGCGCACCCTTGCTGCCCAGCGGGTCCTTGATGACCTGAACCAGCAACTTTTGCCCTTGCTTGAGGAGTTCGGTAATTGGCGGTACCGGGGCCGGCTCTCCGTCCTCGGTCAGTTCCGGCTGGCGCGGGGTAATGTCATTGGCATGCAGGAAGGCCGTGCGCTCCAACCCGATATTGACGAATGCTGCCTGCATTCCCGGCAACACCCGCTCGACGCGGCCCATGTAGATGTTGCCGACATAGCTGACATCGTTCTCGCGCTCCAGGTACAGCTCCTGGAGCAGGCCGTTTTCAACCACGGCCACGCGACTCTCGGTCAAGGTGACATTGATCAGAATTTCGTCGCTCACGAAAACGGGCTCGGCAGGTAAGCCTGCAAGCATAGCACTTTGGCAAACGCTAACATAACCATCTCCAAACGCACTGGACGATCATCGTGATACTTGCCTCAGCCTCTCCACGCCGTCGTGAACTACTTGGTGTCTTCGAGCAAACCTTTTCCGTGGAGCCTGCCGATATCGATGAAAGCCGAAAAGACGGTGAAGCAGCCGATGATTACGTCGTGCGCATTGCCCTGGAAAAAGCGCTGACCGTGTCGACCCGCCACCCGGATCAACATGTACTGGGCTCGGACACCGCCGTGGTACTTGACGGTAAACCGCTGGGCAAGCCGATCGATACCGATGATGCCAGGAACATGCTGCGCCAGCTCTCCGGACGCAGCCACGAGGTTCTGTCAGCCGTTGCCCTGGTCTGCCCCGATGGCCGTCGTCTAAGCCGCCTGAGCACCACCGAGGTCGAGTTCGACCTGTTAAGCGAGCGCTGGATCGAAAGCTACGTGGCCTCCGGCGACCCGATGGACAAGGCCGGCGCCTACGGCATCCAGAACCAGGCCGGCATCTGGATCCGCCGCATCAGCGGCAGCTACAGCGGCGTTGTTGGCCTGCCCCTGTTCGAAACCGGCGCCCTGCTCCGCGAAGCCGGCTTGCTGGACTAGCCTGGGGGCGACAAGACAAAAAACCTTGGAACCACCGAAGACACCGAAAACACCGAATTGATTTCTCTTCCTTCGGTGTCTTCGGTGCCTTCGGTGGTTCCCTTGTTTTTTTCGCAGTTGGCCAGCTAACGCGGCCGAAGTTTTTGCAAGAAAGACTCACGCCCGGTGGTAGGGGTGGCCGGACAGGATGGTGGTGGCTCGGTAGAGCTGTTCGGCGACCATGATTCGGATCAGCATGTGGGGGAAGACGGCCGGGCCGAATGACCAGCGCTGACGGCTGCGGTTCAAGACATCGGGGTCGAGGCCGTTGGCGCCGCCGATGACAAAGCAGACCGGATCGCCGTCGTGCTGCCAGTCGGCCAGGTGTTTGGCCAGTTGTTCGGTGGACCAGGGCTTGCCGCCGCCGTGCAGGGCGATCAGCCGGGCGCGCTCCGGCAGCCGGGCAAGCAGACGTTCTGCTTCGACTTTCGATTCCTGGCCCGGATGGGAACGACCGGCCACGGGCACTTCAATGAGCTTCAGCGGCAAGTGCCGCGGCATGCGCCGCGCATATTCTTTCCAGCCGGCGCTCACCCACTCGGGCATGCGCGTGCCAACGCCGGCGATCACCAGATCCATCTACTGGCCCTTCAAAAACCTCAGGCTTGAGCCGAGCGCGTGGCCGGCGGTGCACTCCAGAGTTTTTCCAGGTTGTAGAAGGCCCGGGTTTGCGGCAGCATCAGGTGGATGACCACGTCGGCCAGGTCAACCAGGATCCACTCTGCTTCGCGGTCACCTTCAACGCCCAGGGGCTTGACACCCGCCGCCTTGGCCCGCTCGACCACACGGTCGGCCATGGCCTTGACCTGGCGGGTCGAATTGCCGCTGGCAATGAGCATGAAATCGGCAAAGCTGGATCGATCGCGCAGATCGATAACCTGGATATCCTCGGCCTTGGCATCTTCGAGGACGGCGTGGGCGAGATCCCGAATGGCTTCGGGTTCAACAATGTTGGCGTCGTTCAAGTATCCATTCTGTTGGTGACCTGGCGCCTAGTCTAACCCTTTTTGCCAACGCTTTCATTGCAACCATACAAGCCGTGCTTGCGGATATAGGCCAGCACGGTGGCCGGCAGCAGGAAGCGCGGATCGCGACCGCCCGCCAGCTGGCGCCGGATGTCGGTCGACGAGATCGCCAACTGCGTCACTTCGACATGCCGTACCCGGCCAGCGGGCTGGCCCATCAGGTCGCGGGTGCGCTGGACGCGGCGCTCGCGGAACATCTCGGCCGAATCCTGCGGGTAGCGCGGGCGGCTGCGCGGTCGGGTCATGACCACCAGGTGGGCCAGATCGAACAGCTCGCGCCAGCGGTGCCAGCGATTGAGACCGTTGGCGGCATCCTGGCCCAGACACAGCAGAATGGGCGCATCACCTACCTGGGCCCGGATGCTGGCCAGGGTGTCGACCATGAACGAGGGGCCGTCGCGGCGCACCTCACGCTCGTCCACGGTCAGGTCCGGGTAAGGGGCCAAGGCCAATTCCAGCATGGCCAGGCGATGGTAAGCGTCGGCCCAGGTACCTTCGCGATGCGGCGGCTGTCCAGCCGGCAGCAGGCGGAAATCACTAACCTTGAGGCGCTCGGCGACCTCGGCGGCGGCGCGCAGATGGCCGTAGTGCACCGGGTCAAAAGTGCCGCCGAACACGGCAACGGCCCGATTCTTCATGCCGCCGCCCGGCCCGGGCGGCCGGCCAGTTCCACACACAGTCGTTCCAGGTTGAGCCAGAATTCAGCCCGATCGTTGGACTTCGACATCCGATCGAGGTCGGAAAGCCGGGCCAGCGCATCGCGCACCCGCTCTGGTCCCAGCCGACGGGCAGACGCTTCCAGGCTCTGGCGGCGGCTGGGCCAGACCTTGAGCGTGTCCAGCGCCCGCCCGGCCGGCATTTGCCGGCTTAAGGTCTGGAAGGCCTCGACCTGCATCAGCTCACGGGCCAGGGCACCGACAATCAGCGGCATGGGCGTTGCGCCATCGTCCAGGCCTCGAATGCAGCGCACGCTGGCCCCGGCCTGTCCGGTCATGACCAGCTCGACCAGGCGGAAAGCATCGAAACGCGCACTGTCGGCCACGGCCTCCTTGAGCTGGGCCAGGTTGAGCTGGCTGCCGTCGCCGTACAGCAGGGCCAGGCGCTCGACCTCTTGCGCGGCGGCAAGCAGGTTGCCTTCCAGGCGATCGGCCAGAAAGGCGGTGGCGGATTCGTCGGCGCTGATGCCCCGAGCGCGCAATCGGGCCTGGATCCAGCCCGGCAGACGGTGCGGCTTGACGCTCCAGCAAGGCACGAATACGCCGGCCTTTTCGACATCGCGAAACCAGGCGGTTTTCTCACTGGCCATTTCCCAGGCCTGGCACTTGATCAGCAGGATATCGTCATGCTGGCCGGATGCCCATTCGCGCAGGGCCGCGCCACCTTCGCGCCCCGGCTTGCCGGTGGGCAGACGCAGCTCGATCAGGCGCTGGCTCGCGAACAGCGACAGATTATCACTGGCTGAGCCGAACTGACTCCAGTCGTAGCGGCCGTCGGCATCGATGACCACGCGCTCGGCAACCTGGGCCTGGCGCGCGGCCTTGCGAATCGCATCGCAGGCTTCCTCGACCAGCAGCAGCTCAGGACCGGCAATCAGGTAGATCGAATCCAGGCCCCTGGCGAGCTGGCCGGGCAGTTTTTCCGGGAACAGCTTCAAATCGACTCCAGCCGCCTGAGCATGCGCGCGGCCATGGACTGGCGCAGATCATTGCGCAGGAATTCTTCTTCGCGGGTGGCAGCCAGGATTTCCTGCTCGTCGAAGCTGTAGTCGCGGGTCAGGCGCAGGGTTTCGCGCGGAATAAGCACCTCGCCGTCGCTATCAAACAGCTCGAACTCGACATCGAAAATCAGGATGAACTCGCGTACGCGCGCGCCGGCGGCAATGGTCAGGGCCTCGCTGCGCAGGCGCTCGGCGTGAATGCGGAGTTCGGCCGCGCCGTCGGTAGGCGTGCTTTGAAGATCAACGCCATTGGCACGCAGCACCAGGCTCAGCTCGCGCACGAAAGCGCTGCTGTCATCCGGGCTGACCAACCAGGTCTGCTGCATTACCGCCGGCAGGCGGGCATCGCCGCGAAGCTGAAAGCCACAGGCCGTCAGGCAGGCAACCAGGGTTAGCAGAAGTAGGGTACGCATCATCCGATGACGATATTGACCAGCTTGTTCGGCACCACGATCACACGGCGCACGGTCTGGCCTTCCGTGAAGCGGCGAACATTTTCCTCGGCCAGGGCCTGGCGCTCGATCTCCTCGCGCGGGCTATCCGGAGTGAGGGCCAGGCGACCGCGCACCTTGCCGTTGACTTGTACCACAAGGGTTACGGTCTGGCGGACCAGGGCCGATTCATCCACCTCGGGCCAGCCGGCCTTGAACACCGATCCGGCATGACCCAGCGCCTGCCACAGGGCTTCGGCTATATGCGGGGTGACCGGCGCAATCAGGCGCACGATGCTGCTCCAGGCTTCCTGACACAGGGCGCGGTCAGCGGTCTCTGCCTGCTGGTAGCGGTTCAGGTGATTACTGAACTCCATGATCGCGGCGATGGCCGTATTGAAGGTATAGCGCCGGCCGTAGTCGTCGCCGACCTTGGCAATGGTTTCATGCAGCAGGCGGCGCAGTTCGCGGCCGGCATCGTCAAGAGCGGCAGTATCGAGCGCACTGTCGCTGCCGCCAGCCTCCAGGTGCGCATGGACGCCGGCCCAGAGCCGCTTCAGAAAACGCCAGGCGCCTTCAACACCGGCATCCGACCATTCCAGCGACTGCTCGGGCGGCGAGGCGAACATGGAAAACAGGCGCACGGTATCGGCACCGTACTGTTCGACCAGGGCCTGGGGATCAACGCCGTTGTTCTTCGACTTGGCCATCTTCTCGACGCCGCCGGCCTCGACCGGCTGGCCGTCAGCGCGCAGCACGGCGCGCAGAAAGCGGCCCTTATCGTCGCGCTCGACATCGATGTCCGCCGGGTTGAACCACTGCTTGCGACCGGACTCGTCCTCGCGGTAGTAGGTATCAGCCAACACCATGCCCTGGGTCAGCAGGCGGGTGAATGGCTCGTCGACATCAACCAGGCCTTCGTCGCGCATCAGCTTGGTCCAGAAGCGGGCATAGAGCAGGTGCAGAATGGCATGCTCGATGCCGCCGATATATTGATCCACCGGCATCCAGGCCCGGGTGTTTTCATCGACCATGGCCTGGTCGTTGCCGCTGCAGGTGTAGCGCAGGAAATACCAGGACGAGTCGACGAAGGTATCCATGGTGTCGGTCTCGCGCCGGGCCGGCTTGCCGCAGTTCGGGCAGGTGGTGTTGACAAAGGCCTCGCAGCGCGCCAGCGGGTTGCCGGCCCCGTCCGGGACCAGGTCTTCCGGCAGGCGCACCGGCAGATCTTCATCCGGCACCGGCACATCGCCGCAGTCGTCGCAGTGAATGATTGGAATGGGACAACCCCAGTAGCGCTGGCGCGAGATTCCCCAGTCGCGCAGGCGAAACTGGATCCGGGCGCGTCCCGCCTCGCGCTTTTCCAGGTCATTGACGATGGCCTGAAAACCCGCCTCGCAGCTCAAGCCATCGTAAGGGCCCGAGTTCAGCAGCTGACCGGTCTTGGTCGCGTAGTCATCGTGCCAGACCTGGGCATCGTAGGCGGCATCTTCCGGGCGGGTGATGACCTGGACGATGGGCAGCTCGTACTTCAGGGCAAACTCGAAATCGCGCTCGTCGTGGCCCGGCACGGCCATGATGGCGCCTTCGCCGTAACCCATCAGCACGTAGTTGGCGACCCAGACGGGCAGTTCGGCACCGGTCAGCGGATGAATGGCCTTGAGGCCGGTATCCATGCCCAGCTTTTCCTGGGTGGCCAGCTCGGCCTCGGACACCCCACCCTTCTGACACTGCTCGATAAATGCAGCCAGCTCCGGATTATTGCGAGCGGCTTCCCGGGCCAGCGGATGCTCGGCGGCAACCGCCATGTAGGTCGCCCCCATCAGCGTGTCCGGCCGGGTGGTGAAGACCTTGATCGTATCAGCACCACAGGCAAAGCTGATTTCGGCGCCCTCGCTGCGACCAATCCAGTTGGCCTGCTGGGTCTTGACGTTATCCGGCCAACCGTCAAGCTGGTCGATGCTGTCCAGCAGCTCCTGCGCGTAGTCGGTAATGCGCAGGTAGTACATCGGGATTTCACGTTTTTCGACCAGCGCGCCGGAACGCCAGCCGCGCC
>SKQI01000146.1 GCA_007119095.1 Wenzhouxiangella sp.
ACAGGGCAACGCCACCGCCGATGCCGGCCAGCGAACTCAAGCCCAGGGTGAGCTGGGTGATCGGGTAGGCCAGCACGGCCCCGGCCAGGGCCTGCTCGCCAATCAGCTGGCCGATGAAGACCGCGTCCAGGATGGCGTTCAGGCCCCACAGCAGCATCACGGCCACCGCCGGCCAGCCCATGGTCCAGGTCACCCGCCAGGGTGAAGCGGTCAGGATCAGGCGGGCGTGGTGATCATGCTGGGCCGGCACGGGATTGTTCACGATCGCATCAGCCTGTGCGCAGGATACGAACTGGCGGTGTCGACAGCACCGAACGATTACCCAGCCAGCCGCTACCCACCACCAGGACCACCGAGGCAGCAAAGCCGGTCACGAACAGGCGCAAGGATGGCTGGTAGGCAAAGTCGAACAGCTCGCGGGCCAGCAGCCAGCCGGTGATGGCAGAGCCGAGCGTGGCCAGCAAGGCGGCAATCACGGCCATGATGCCGTATTCGATCAGCAGGCCGCGCCGGACCATCGGGTTGTCGGCACCCAGGGTGCGAATCAGTGCCGATTCGTGGCGGCGCTCGTCGCGGGTGGCCTCGAGCGCGGCCAGCAGCACGACCAGGCCGGCCAGCAGGGTGAACAAGAACACCACCTGGGCGGCGGAACTGACCCGGTCGATGATCTCGCCGATGCGGGCAATGATGGCGCCGACGTCGATCACCGACACGTTCGGCCAGGTTCGCGACAGCGGACGGAGCACGCTGCCGTCGCCGTCGGCCAGGTAGAAGCTGGCGATGTACTGGTGCGGCAGCAGCTCGCCGGCATCCGGGGTCAGCAGGACGAAGAAGTTGACGTTGAAGGAGTTCCAGTCGACCTCGCGAATGCTGGTCACGGTGGCGGTGAAGCGGCGCGCACCTGACTCGAAGGTCAGCTCGTCACCCAGCTCGACACCCAGTCGCTGGGCCCACATGTCGGCCAGCGACACCTCACCTGTGGCGTCTGGGGCAAAGAACTCACCGGCAATCACTTCGTTGGCCGGTGGCAGTCGATCGATCCAGGACAGGTTGATTTGGCCGGCCATGCGCTCATCGCGCTGCAACTCGCCGCTGGAGGCAACCAGGTTGACGTTCGCCATCGGTCGGACCTGCAGGTTGCGCGCGCCGACCCGGATCAGCTCGTCCTGGACCGCGTCGACCTGGTCGGGCTGGATGTTGACAAGGAAGTGATCGGGCGTGTCCGGCGGCAGGCTGCCGCGCCACTGCTCCAGCAGTTCGGCGCGCACGATCATCAGCAACAGCAGTGCCATCAGGCCCAGCCCCAAGGCGGTGACCTGGACAATGCCGGCGCCGCGCCGGCGATGCAGGCCGGCCAGACCGAAACGCCAGGCGGCCGTGGACCGGCGCGACAGCAGCCGGGTGAAGATCATCGCCAGCCAGCCGAACAGGGCCAGGGCCAGGGCCAGCACGGCGCTGCCGCCGAGCACGATCAGGGCCAGCCGGGTATGGCCGAGCTGGAACACCGGGATGGCCAGGGCACCGGCAATGGGCAGTAACCAGAGCAGGCGCGAAAGACCGATCCGGTTGTCCAGCGAGCGGTTCAGGATCCGCATCGGCGGTACCTGGCGCAGGTTGATCAGCGGCGGCAAGGCGAAGCCGGCAGCCAACAGCAGGGTGAACAGGCCGCCGCCCAGGACCGGTGCCAGGCGCGGCGGTGGTAGCGCTCCGGCCGGGCCATCGGCCAGGATCTCGGCAATCATCGCCTGGGCACCCAGCCCGGCCAGGCCGCCGATGATCACCGCCACCAGCACCAGCCACAGCAGCATCAGAGACAAGGCGGCCATGACCTGGTTGCCGGTCGCACCGAAGGATTTCAGCAGCGCGACAAGATCACGCTGGGCCGAGGCAAAGCGCAGCGCCGACAGCAGGATGGCGACGGCAGCCAGAATGACCGTGGTCAGGGCGGCAATCCCGAGAAAACGCCGGGCCTGGGTCAGGGCGAGGCCGGTCTGGTCTTCGGCATCGCGCACCGTGATGGTGCCCAGCTCGGCCTCATCCAGGCGCGGGTCCAGCCAGCGGCGAAAGGCGTCCACATCGCCCTCGGCACCGGCGACCAGCAGCCGATAGCGCGCCCGTGCGCCGGGACCCAGCAGTTCGCTGTCGAGCAGGTCGGCCAGGTTGACCATCATCCTTGGAGCAAGCATGAAACGCGAGCCACCGCGATCCGGCTCGAATACCAGCGAGCGGCTGATGGTCAGCTCGCGGGTGCCCAGGTCGGTCATGTCGCCGGTGTCGGCGTCCAGGTAGCGCAGCCCGCGCGGCTCCATCCATGCCTGGCCGCGCTCGGGAATCCCGACAAAGGGCTGTTCCTCGCCGCCCAGGCGGTCGGCCAGCAGCAGCTGTCCCCGGAGCGGATAGCCCTCGGACACGCCCTTGACGTCGATCAGCATGCTGTCGTCGCCGACGAACACCGCGGTGCTCATCAGGATGACTTCAGAGGTATCCAGGCCCATGGCGCGGGCCTGCTCGATGATCTCTGAATCGATGCGTTCGCGCCCGGTGACGATCAGGTCGGCGGCCAGGGCCTCTCCGGCCTCGCGCTCCAGCGCCCGCCCGACCCGGTCGGTGAACTGACTGACCGCAACCAGCGCTGCGGTCGCAACAATCAGGCCGGCGGCCAGCAGGCCAAGGGCGCCGGAGCGCCCCTGGCGCAGCAGCAGCCTGCCGGACAGGGCAAAGGCATTCATGCCGCGGCTGCTCATCCCTTGTCCACCAGGCGGAAGCGCTCGCGGCCGGTCTCGCCCTGGGCCCCATCCTGGCCGCTGACCAGGCTGCCGTCTTCGATTTCCTCGATCCGGCCGCAGCGCCGGGCCAGGTTCAGGTCGTGGGTCACCAGGACCAGGGCGGTGCCATGCTCGCGATTGATGTCGAACAACAACCTGGCAACGGATTCGCCGGTGTTGCGGTCCAGGTTGCCGGTGGGCTCGTCGGCAAACAGCACCGCCGGGTCGCCGGCAAAGGCGCGGGCAATGGCCACGCGCTGCTGCTCCCCGCCTGACATCTGGCGCGGATAGTGGGCCATGCGATGACTCAAACCCACTTGCTCCAGAGCGCGGGTAGCGCGCTCGCGCGGCCGATCCAGGCCGGCGATCTCCAGCGCCAGCATGACATTTTCCAGCGCGGTCAGGCTGGGTAGGAGATGGAAGGACTGGAACACGAAGCCCACCCGACGCCGGCGCAGGCGGGCGCGCGCGTTTTCATCAAGACGGTTGAGATGCTCGCCGGCCAGCCATACCTCCCCTGTGGTCGGGCGCTCCAGACCGGCCAGCAGGCCGAGCAGGGTGGTCTTGCCCGACCCCGAGGCACCGACAATGGCCAGCGTTTCGGCTTCGTTCAGGCTCAGGTTGATATCCTTGAGGATATCGAGTTGGCCGCCCGGCGCCTGGACGCTGAAGCCCACGTTACGACAGGAGAGAATTGTTTGCCCATGATTCGTCATTGCTGGTCCGTTATTAAAAGTCTGCTGTCGGGAAATCCGCTGCCGGCCACCGCCCTGCTGGCAACCATGTTAGTGGCTGCACCGGTTCCTGCCGCCACCATACTGGTGATTGGCGATAGTCTGTCAGATGCCTACAACATGCCACGTGAAGCCGGCTGGGCCCATTTGCTGTCGGAAAAGCTGGGAGAGGACCAAACCGTGGTCAATGCCAGCATTTCCGGAGAAACCACAGCCGGGGGCTTGAGCCGCCTGGCCGGTCTGCTGGCAGACTTCGAGCCCGACGTGTTGTTGATCATCCTCGGCGGTAACGATGGCTTGCGCGCGCTGGCGCCGCGCCAGATAGAACAGAATCTGGCGGCACTGATCGAAAAGGGCAAGGGCTCGGGTGCTCGCGTCGGACTGATGCAGATCCGCATGCCGCCCAATCTCGGGCCGGCCTACGTCAGCCGCTTCGAGGCCATCTATCCGCGCCTGGCCGAGGCGCATAAGGTTACGCTGCTGCCATTCTTCCTCGACGACCTGTTCGACCAACCCGGCATGATGATGGCCGACGGCATCCACCCCACCATCGAAGCTCAGCCGCTGATGCTCGAGCGCCTGTGGCCGGCGCTGGAGCCGCTGCTGGCGGAGTGAGCGCCGCCGCCGTCACGGTGGCTTGACCGGTCTCGGCCTTGGGGGTTGAGGTGGTTCTCGCGACGCTACTCCGAAAAGCGATCCTGGAACAACTCGGCGGCCACGCCGACCAGGATGCGAGCGGGTGCCGACTGCGCTGTCTCGTGGCTGGCTGAGGCCAGGTAGCGGGCGCTGATATTGACTGCACCGCCGCCTTCAAGGGTCAGTTCACATTCAAAAACCCGCACTGTCGAACCCAGCGGCTCAGAGTGAACAGTATCGCAACGCTCACCGTTTTCGGATTCGACAATCACGACGCCACCACGCGGACGGCGCACCTCTCCATCAACGGCGACAACGACACTGACACTGCCGCCGCTGGGGATCAGCGGCGCCGACAGACTGTCGATCCGGACTTCGGCAGGCTCGGGCAGCCATCGACTGAAAGATTGAGAGCCCAGGCGGCCCACCGTGAGCCACTCGCCGGCAATCGCTACGCCGTTGTCCCATGGCACGATGGTGTGGGTTCGGGGGATCTGGCTTGCACCGCGCAGCAGTCCGTCCGAAGGCGCGGCAAAGTTGGCCCAATGGCCCTTCTCGTAACGCCTTAGCTCGGTGCCTCGATTTTGGGAGGCCTGGTAGGTTTCGCCAACCCACAATTCATCGCCCAGGCGCTTGATCGGGACAATGCCACCCAGCGGTCGATCCACATCCTCGAAGCCGAGGAGCGTCTCCCAGTCGCTGCCGCTCCAGAACATCAGACTTGGGAAAAAGCGTTGGAAATTCGGTGAGGAAACGCCTGTCGAGGCGACCATCAGTTGATCATCGAAACCTTCAAATCCGCGTACCTCGCCGAATGGTCGCAGGTCACCGCCTTGCCAGGGCGCGATCCAGTCCTCCCCGTTCCAGCGGGCGACTCCCCCGGAAGGCGTATTGCCGGTCTCGACGAACCGGCCGCCTACGGCCAACTCATCGCCCAATGACTTCAACGCCCAGACCTGGGGGTCTGAGCAGGCATTGCCGCAGTTGACGCCAGCCGCCTGTCCGCTTGCTGTTAGTGGATGCCACTGCTGGCCATCGTGACGGGCCAGAAAGTTGACCTGGATGGCGCTGGCCTGGGAGAACTCACCGCCCACGTGCAGCTCCCCCTGGTGGAACTCGATGGTATGGACCGGTCCGTTCAGACCATCGATAGCTTCCCACTGCTGGCCGTTCCAGCGCGCCAGGTAGGGCATGGAATCGCCACCGATCTCGGTAAAGTGACCACCGACATACAGCCAACCCTCGTGCTGCTTAAGCACCAGGATTTCGCCGTTGGGCGAGTTCTCGGGCGCCAGCGGCGTCCAGCGCTCGCCGTCGAAGGCGACCAGGTAATCCGCCAGATGGCCCTGGCTGCGACTGAACTCACCCCCCAGCATCAGCTGATCACCCAGCCATGCCGCGCTGTTGATCCGCGCCGGGACTGACCAGGCGCTGGTCGGCAGCTGTTCGGGCAGGGGGATGATCGGATGCCAGGCATCGCCGTCGAATGCGAACACCTCGGCGTAATTGGGAAAGCCGCTGAGGTTGAAACGGGCGAGGGCGTGAAGCTGGCCATTGACCCGGGTCAGCCAAAGCGCGCCGGTCCAGGTCATATCTGCGAAGATCGCGGGGATGTCCGGCAGTCGCTCGCCCCAGTTTTCCCCGTCCCAGCGGATGAGCTGGTACTCATACGGACCGTCGTCCAGGCTCATTCTGCCGGCTATCAGCAGGTCATCACCGTCCGGAATGAAGTCAGAAAAGAAGATGCCACCTTGTCCCTGTGGCGGTGCCTCACTGGGCACACCGGGAAACCGCAAGAACTCGGTGCCATCAAAACGCACGGCACTACCGACGTACTCGTCATCGACGCGGGAGAAAAACCCGGTCAGAACCAGCTCGCCGTTGAATTCGATCATTCGCAACACCGAGCTGTTAAGGCGGGGGCCTTCGGAACCGGGCCGGGGCAACCACTCCTCGCCATTGAATCCGGCGAGAAAGATGCGATCGTTGTTGCTCCACTGCAAGGCACCGCCCATATACAGAGTATCGTCGAGCACGGCCATGGTCCGGATCAGACCCGATGGCTTGTCAACGAGCGCCGCATCAAAAGGACGCAGGGTTTCTCCATCCCAGCGGGCCAGCCCATCTGCCGGCAGGCCGCCTGCTCGGTCAAAAGGGCCGCCGATGACCAGCTGGCCTTGATACTCGATCATGCTTAGCGTTGCCGTGGGCGCCGCGATGTCTCTCTCTACGCCAACGCCCGCCGGGCCGGGCAGCGGCTGCCAGCTTTCTCCGTCAAAGCGCGCGAGACCATTGAAGGTCTGGCCGTTGACCGTCAGAAAACTACCCGCGAAATACAGCTCATCCTGGAATTCGATGAACTGGTGAGCGCGGGTATAGCCCGGTTCGGTAATGAAGTCTGCGCCGCGCCAGGATTGGCCGTCCCAATAGGAATACACAGCCGTGTCCTTCAGGTTCGGTGCCCACATCCGATAGCCACCCGCCAGCAAGGTGTTGCCAAACCCGAAAAAGCTCACCGGCGTGCCGGCCACAAAATCAAACAGTCGGCGCTGGAAGCGTTCACCGGCTGCGGTCCAGAAACCGAGGGGGTGATACAAGAAAACGGTAGCCTCGCCCACGGGTGCTGTGTCAAAGATTGACGTGCCGGAGACGACTAGCAGGTGATCGAGCGCGGTCAGGAAACCGACATCCTGAATGACCCGAAGATTGAACAAATCAGACGCTGGCGCCCAGGAACCGGAGCTACCGAAAAAGGCCAGGCCGCCACTGAATTCGCCGCCGGCAGCAAGTTGGTCATTAACCAGCGCCAATGTCAGGATCGGACCATCGAAGCTGTTATTGGCGACCGCCAAACCGCCCCAGGCTACACCATCCCAGGCTGCGACTCGATTGGCTGGTTCGCCGCCGGCCTCGCTGAAGCCTCCGGCGACAATCAAATGATCCTGGAAAACCTGAAGCGCGCGGACAATACCGTTGACGCCATCGCTGGTGCCATTATCCAGCGGGTGCCACTGACTACCATCAAAGCGGGCAAGGTTGTTGACGGTGACCCCGCCGATTTCGGCGATTTGGCCGCCAACAATCAGATCTCCATTGAACTCGGCCATGGCGTGGATGCTGGGCTGGGGAGCGTCCGGTGACAGAGGTTGCGGGTTGATGCCAATCCAGCTCTCACCGTCCCAGGCGGCGATCCGTCGAGAGGTCTGGCCGCCGATGGCGCTGAACGAGCCGGTCACATAAAGCCGCTCTTCGGTTGCCAGCAGCCCCTCGATCCACTCGACAGTTTCGGTCTCGCCCAGGGCATGCCAGCCGCTGCCGTCAAAACGCGCGATGTTCAAGACCGGGGTGCCGCCGGCTTCTCCGAAACTGCCGGCAACGTAAAGGTCGCCCTGGAAAACAGCCAGGTCTTTGACAAAGACTTGTGCGCTGGTAGTGCCAAGATTGAGCCCTGAGCCCCGGTCGTCGCCAAATGGCAGCCAGCGATAGCCATCGAAACGGGCCAAAGCCATGGAGGCGAAACCGCCGACGGCGGAAAAGTAGCCGCCAACGACCAACTCATCGCGGTAAATCACGGCGGCACCAATCGGCCTGTCAGGACCGACACCCGGTACATCCGGCTGCCAGCCAAACGGCAGCGGACTCGCCTGCACTGTTGCCAGCAGGCTGTCGTTTTCGTCTCGGACATCGAAATGCACCGAGGAGGGCACGCGGCTGAGACTGAGCAGTGTCACCCGATCTTCAATCACCCGATGTTCGACGATGCGGTCCGGAAGCCCCTGCACTCGAACCTGGAGCTGAGCAGGGCGCTCGCCGCGCCAGACAACGGCGTGGGTGGCACCACCTTCATCGATCTCATTCAGGGCGAAGGCGTGCAGCAGCGTCTCTTCAGCCATGCTTGAGTGACTGAGGAGCAGTCCAAGCAGGCCCGGGATCAGCCAGGGCAGCCTGTGGGTCGGACCTTTCGGCAGCCGACCAAGGCGCCATCGGCGAGGGCGTTGCGACAGTCTGTCGAGAAATGTTTCCAGGCGCACAGTCTCAAGCTCCAGTTGAAGATCAGGGTTGGCGTCCAAGCTGGCAGTCCCCCCTTTCAGCACGGATGCCCGGCCTCGGAATGGTACGGGCGCTGGCGCTGAAAGCGTTAGGTCCAGAACGACAGAGGCGCTGGACTGAAACGACAGCAGCACCGATAATCCGGGCGGCATGTCCAAACCTTCACCTATCTCCGATGTTGGTATTGGCCAGTTTCTGGCCCGCGCCAGCAATCCTGGTGCGAGCGTCAGCGAACGGGTGGCCGAGTGGCAGGGCTGCCTGTCAGAACTGGTGTTGCCGGTCAGGGCGGAGGTTGATTTCGCACCAGGCGAAGCGCCTGTGGTTGGTGATTTTCGGGCCAGCCTGCGCCTTGGCCGCTTCGGCCCCTCGGGCTGGCTGGCGATCGATGCCTCGGCCCAGATTCTGCATCGGGGTCCCGAGGAGATTGCAGCAGGCACGGGACCTTGGCTGTTCGTCAGCACCATGACGCGTGGCCATGGCTGGTTGAATGCGCGCGGCAGGCGCGAGCTGGTCGAGACCGGGCAAACCGTATTTGTCGATTCCGCTCAGAGCTACAGCCTGGAGTTCGACGCCGATTTTGCCTTCGTATCCGCCATGCTGCCGCGTGCCGACCTGCTGGCCTTGCAGCCTCATGCGCCCGGCGCACACGCCAGCAAGGTTCGCGAGCCGGTAGGCGCTGCCCTGCATTCCTTTCTCAAATCCCTTGCCAACCCGGCCGACCTGGCCGAAAACGAACCGTGGGGCAATGGACGTCGTTTGTACGACCACTTTGTCGGCCTGGTCTTGAGTGCGATCGAGCCCATCGCGCTGGCGTCGGCCAGCGATCCGGCTTCCAGCCAGCAAATCCTGCTCAGTCGTATCCAGAGCAGCTTGTTGGCAGCGCTGCCGCAGCGGCACCTCACCAGCGCATGGATTGCCGAGCGGTTCGGCTTGTCGGTCCGCCAGGTGCAGCGACTGTTCCAGTCGCAGGGCACGACCGTGGCCAGGTGGCTGCTGGGTCAACGGCTTGAGCGCTGCGCCGAGGCCTTGGCCGATCCAGTACATGCGAACCTCACCATTGGTGATATTGCCCAGCATTGGGGGTTCAGCGATCTGTCCTATTTCAGCCGGTGTTTCTCCAGACGCTATGGTGTGCAGCCGGGTCAGTTCCGCGAAGCCAGGGCGATGCCTGAGCCGGCGGCGGAAGGTTGGGGCACCGTTAGCTAAATTGTCGGGCTGAAAAAAGTCGGCGCTTTCGTTGTCTGCGGTTTTCAAAAACCCGGGCGCTCAGGCTTGGCGGAAATGACATCAGGCTGTCCCGATACGGGCATAATTGGGGTGCAGCGGGCGTTGCTGCCCGATTGATCCAAACAAAACGAAAACGAATCATGTCCGAACGTGAAATCATGGAGTACGACGTTGTCGTCGTCGGGGCTGGCCCGGCCGGGCTGGCCTGTGCCATTCGCTTGAAGCAGCTAAAGGACGATCTCAACGTCTGCGTGATTGAAAAGGCCAGCGAAATTGGTGCCCACATCCTCTCCGGGGCGGTGATCGAGCCGGAGCCGCTGGATCAGTTGATCGAGGGCTGGCGCGACGACCCGCCGCCGATCTGCGTGCCGGCCGGGACAGATGAATTCTTGCTGCTGTCGAAAACCGGCAAGCGCAAGCTGCCGACCCCGCCGCAGCAAAACAACCACGGCAACTTCATTGTCTCGCTCGGTGCGATGTGCGCCTGGCTGGCGCCCAAGGCCGAGGCGCTGGGCGTGGACCTGTTTCCGGGCTTTGCCGCAGCCGACCTTGCCTACGACGAGGCCGGCGCGGTCAAGGGCGTGATCATCGGCGACATGGGTCTGGATCGGCAGGGTAATGAAAAGGACAGCTACGTCCAGGGCATCGAGATCCATGCCGCCGTCACCGTGCTGGGTGAGGGCTGTCGTGGACATCTGAGCAAGCGCGCGATCGCGAAATACAAGCTCGATGCGGACTGCGACCCGCAGACCTATGGCATTGGCATGAAGGAGCTGTGGCAGCTGCCGGAAGGCCGGGTTGAGCCGGGCCGGATCCAGCATACGGTCGGCTGGCCGCTGCCCAGATCCATCTACGGTGGCAGCTTTGTCTATCACCTGGACAAGAACCGGATTGCGTTGGGTTTCGTCTGCGGCCTTGACTACCAGGACCCGAACTTCACCCCATTTGAAGCCTTCCAGCAGTTCAAGCACCACCCGATGATGCGCGAACTGCTCGACGGCGGAGAAATTCTGTCGGCCGGTGCCCGGGCCCTGGTCGAAGGTGGCTACCAGTCGCTGCCGAAGGTGGAATTGCCCGGCGCGATCCTGATCGGCGATTCGGCCGGCCTGCTCAACGTGCCCAAGATCAAGGGCACCCACCAGGCGATGAAATCCGGCATGCTGGCCGCCGAGCACCTGGCCGACAAGCTGTCTGCCGAAGGCTTCGATGCGCGGCTGC
>SKQI01000213.1 GCA_007119095.1 Wenzhouxiangella sp.
ACCAGTGCTGGGCCCGACCACCGGCATGGCCGCCGAAGCCGGGCTGCGCGAGAACGACATGATCGTTCGCATTGACCAGCGGCGCGTAGAGACCTGGACTCACACCCTGCTGGGGCTGATCCCCCCGGCCCTGGACCGACGCGCGGTGACCCTGGAAGTGGAAGGCCCGGACGGGCAGCGCCGTGAGTTGCGCTTGCCGCTGGATCGAGTCAGCGCCAGCTACAGCGAAGAAAACACGCTGGAGTACCTGGGGCTAAGCCCGTGGCGCGCTGACCTGCCGCCGATGATCGGCAGTGTCGCCAGCGGCAGCCCCGCCGAGGCCGCTGGCCTGCGCGAAAATGATCTTATTATTGGCATCAATAATGAAAACGTCTCGGGCTGGCAAGACATTGCCACTCTGATTCCTCGCCTGGCCGGCGCGAGCGATGAACAGACGCCGACCCTGCTGCTGCAGATTGAACGCGACGGCCGGCTGCTTGAATTCGAGCTGCAGCCGGAAATCCAGCAGGGACGGCCCATCATCGGCATCCAGGCGCCGGAACCGGGACCGGAGCTGCAGGCGGAATTCGACCGCACCTTCACCCTGGTCCGCCATGGGCCGGTACAAGCGCTGGGTGAGGCGACCAGCGAAACCTGGCGACTGACCAGCGCAACCCTGGGTTTGCTGGGGCGCATGGTGACCGGCAAAGCCTCGCTGAGCAACCTGTCAGGGCCGATCACCATTGCCCAGATGGCTCACAGTTCAGCTCGTCTGGGCCTGACGCGCTTTCTGTTTTTTCTCGGACTGATCAGCCTTTCCCTGGCGATCATCAATCTGTTGCCGATACCGATGCTCGACGGTGGGCACCTGATGTATTACTTTGCCGAGATCGTGAAAGGATCGCCTGTTTCCGAACAAACTCAGATCATTGGCCAGTACATTGGGCTGCTGATGGTCATTGGCTTGATGAGCCTGGCCATATTTAACGATATATTACGTCTGATCACATAAACTCCGACGGCTCGGTGGATTTGCCGATGCCGCCAGAACAAATCCAAGGTTTTTCATGAAAAGATTGTGCCTGCTGTTGCTGCTGGTTCTGCCGCTTGGCCAGGTCGCCGCCGAAACGTTTCGCATTACCGATATCCGAGTCGATGGACTGCAACGGATTTCGGAAGGAACCGTGTTCAGCTTCATCCCGATCGAGGTCGGCGACACCCTGACCCCGGCACTTTCACGCAGCACGATCCGGGATCTCTATCGGACCGGGTTTTTCGAGGACATCAGTCTTGGCCGGGAGGACGGGGTACTGGTGATCACGGTGGTCGAGCGACCCGCGATTTCCGCGATCAGCATTGCTGGCAACCGCCAGATCGGAACCGATGATCTGATGCCGGCGCTGGCCAGCATCGGCATCGCCGAAGGCGAGATCTTCAACCAGCTCGAACTTGACCGCGTTCATCAGGAGCTGGTCCGCCAGTACCATTCCCGCGGCCACTATGCGGTTGAAGTGGACGCCCGGGTGTCACGCCTGGCACGAAATCGCGTCAACCTCTCGATTATTGTCAGCGAAGGGCGGCAGGCGCGTATTCGTCACATCAACGTCGTCGGCAATGAAACTTTCACCGAGCGCGAACTGCGCTCGGACTTCGAGTCCCACACGACTCGCGGCCTGGCCTTCTGGCGCGGCCGCAACCAGTACACACGGGAAAAGGTTTCCGGCGATCTGGAAGCCTTGAGGTCTTTTTACCTGGATCGCGGCTTCATCGACTTCGCCATTGAATCCACCCAGGTCTCGATCAGCCCGGACAAGCAGGACATCTTCATCACCGCCAACATCCGCGAAGGCGACGTGTTCACCGTCAGCGATGTTCAGGTGACGGGCGATCTGGTCCTGCCGGAAGCGACCCTTCGCCAATTGATCCGGGTCGAGCCGGGCGACACCTTTTCGCGCCGTCAGCTGGAACAGTCTCGAGATGGCATCTCGAGCCTGCTGGCCAACATTGGTTATGCGTTTGCCAACGTCAACCCGGTGCCGCGCGTGGACCGGGATAACCAGGAAGTCGAGATCACGTTCTTTATCGAACCTGGTCAGCGCGTCTACGTGCGCCGCATCCAGTTCCGCGGCAACACTCAGACCAAGGATGAGGTCCTGCGCCGTGAAATGCGCCAGTTCGAGGGCGCCTGGTTCTCGCAACTGGCCCTGGATCGCTCGCGGCTGCGCCTGCAACGGTTGGGTTTCTTTGAGAACGTCAATATCGAAACGCTGCCCGTGGATGGCACCGAAGACCAGGTCGACATCGTGGTCAACGTCGAGGAAGTGCCGTCCGGCAGCTTCCAGATCGGCCTCGGTTATTCCCAGTTCCAGGGCATCATTGCGACGATTGCCGTTGAGCAGGACAACTTCCTTGGCACGGGGCGACGGGTCGGCTTTTCGGTGCAACGCAGCCGTTTCCTGACCCAGGCCGGCATCAATTACACCAACCCATATTGGACCGATGATGGAGTTTCGCGTGGCTTTTTCGTGCGTTACAGCGAATTCGACACCCTGGACCGGACCAGCAACATTGCCCGATTCTCGACCAGCCAGGCAGCCGGCGGGGTCAACATCGGGTTCCCCATCACCGAGCTCAACTACGTCCGATTTGGTGCTTCGGTACAGCGGGCGGATATCAACCTGCCGGGCTTCTTCGGGCCACCACCCGGGGACCCTGATGCGCCGATCGAGGAATGGTTTTTCCAGATACCGGCCGAACGCCCGCTCGGCATTTCACTGGATAAGGACGGCGACGGCTTCCTGTCGCGCAGCGAGCGACGCATTCTTTCCTATCGGCTGGACACGACCTGGTCGCGTGATAGCCGCAACAGCATACTTAACCCCTCGCGCGGGTCTTTGAATCGTCTGTCCGCGGAGGTCGCACTTCCCGGCAGCACGCGCGAGTTCTACAAGATCAACTACCGGTTGCGCAAATACTGGCCTGTTGGAGAACGCATGGCCTTCGGTATTCGTGGTGATATCGGCTTTGGCGACGCCTATGACAACTATGATGACGAGCTGAACCTGGAGGAATTGGATCTGGAAGAAGTCCTTGATCCAGAGCTACTGGCCAGCCTGCGTTGCCCGGTTGATGAAATCGTGACCATTGATGACGGGCTGCCGTTCTACGAACACTTCTACGGTGGCGGTGTTCAGGATATTCGTGGTTTCGACGATAACTCCCTGGGGCCGAAGGACTTCAACTGCCGCTCGGTTGGCGGCGCCTTGAAGGTGGTCGGCGGCATCGAGCTGGCCTTCCCGATACCGTTTATCGAAGCCCGCGGCACCCGTCTGACCTGGTTTGTCGACGCGGGTAACGTTTACCGCGACTGGAGCGATTTCGATGCCAGCCGCTTGCGGGCATCGACCGGTATCGCGCTGACCTGGCAGGCACCGGTTGGTCCGATCATCATCAGCCTTTCCCAACCAATAAAGAAACGAGATGGTGACCGAACTCAGGCGCTGCAATTCACCTTCGGCGGCATGTTCTGAGGGCAGCCGCAGCGGCGGCGCCCGATCTGTCGACCCGGTGAGATTGGCAATTGCCACACCCATGCATGGCAACGCAGCCTGTTTCAGGTTACTGTAAGGCACCATGCGAGCACAGCCCTTGAGTCTTCGAGGAAGCAGCAGCATTCTGTCCAGCCGAATGCTGGCGCTGCTCATGTTGCTCTTGTTGATGTCTCCGGCGCTGGCCGGCGAGAGCATTCGGATCGGCTACGTTGACATGAAACGCCTGTTCGATAACGCCCCACAAGTCATCGCTGCGCGCGAAGCGCTGGACCTTGAATTCCGCCCCCGCAACGAGTCGATCCTGGCCGACGAGTCGCGGCTCGAACGGCTGCATCGAAACCTGGCAGAGCGGCAGGACCTCGACCCCGAGACCCGGTTCGACATGGAACGTGAGATTCGCAACCTGAGCCGCTCGATTGACCGCCGGCGCGAAGACCTGAGCGAAGAACTCCGGTTTCGCACCAACGCCGAGAAAAAGGCGCTCGAGGAGACCGTTGAAGTTGCCGTCCGGCAGGTAGCTGAAGAAGGCGGTTACGATCTGGTCCTTACCAGCCCGGTCGCCTACGTTTCAGCAACCATCGACATCACCGAACGCGTGCTTGACTGGCTGGATGATGACTTCCAGTCTCGGGATATTCGAAACCGACGATGACCGCTCATCCGGAACAAGGCATCACCCTAGGCGAACTGGCCGTCGCGCTGAATCTTGATCTGCATGGGCCTGATGATCAACGGATATCCGGCCTGGCCACGCTGGCCAGCGCCGGTCCCGACCAGCTCGCCTTTCTGGCCAACCCCGCCTACACACCCCAACTCGGTTCCACCCGGGCCGGCGCGGTGGTCCTGGCTGCCGGTGATCGCGACAAGTGCCCGGTTTCCTGCCTGGTCAGCAGCAACCCCTATGCTGACTGGGCACGGATCGCCGAGCGGCTGAATCCGGCTCGCGTGCCACCGCCGGGCATTCACCCGGCAGCCACTATAGATCCCGGCGCACAAGTGGCAGCCAGCGCGAGCATCGGCCCCCAGGTGAGCATCGGCGCTGACTGCGTGATCGGAGAACGTGTTGTCATCGGCGCGGGCTGCGTCATCGAACCAGGGGCCCAGATAGGCGCAGACACCAGGCTGGTTGCCCAGGTTTTCATCGGCCATGGTTGCCTCCTGGGCAATCGCGTCATCGTCCATCCGGGGGTGGTGATCGGCGCCGATGGTTTTGGCCTGGCCTTTGATCAGGGAAGCTGGCTCAAGGTACCTCAGATCGGCCGGGTCCGCATCGGCGATGATTGTGAAATCGGCGCCAATACAACCATCGACCGCGGCGCCATCGAAGACACCGTGCTCGAACAGGATGTGCGACTGGATAACCAGGTTCAGATCGCGCACAATGTGCACATCGGGGCCCATACTGCCATCGCCGGCTGCGTTGGCATTGCCGGTTCAACACGCATCGGGCGGTATTGCATGATTGCCGGCGCGTCCGGCATTGCCGGGCACCTGGAGATCTGCGACAAGGTGGTGATTACCGCCATGAGCACGGTCCTGGAGTCCATCGATCAGCCGGGCCAGTATGGTTCCGGCATTCCATCCCGACCCCAACGCAGCTGGCAAAGGGTGCTGGTACGCCTCGGCCAGCTGGATGATTGGGCCCGACGCCTCAGGCGCGTCGAGCAAGGTCATCCGACTGCAAAGACAAACGCGAAAACCTAGAAAAACAATGAGCGAACAAACAATCGTCGATATAGAGGCCATTTTTGAGCTGCTGCCCCATCGCTATCCGTTCCTGCTGGTGGACCGTGTCCTGGAATACCAGCTCGAATCACCACCCAGCATTCGTGCGCTGAAAAATGTGACGATCAACGAACCATTTTTCCAGGGTCATTTCCCCGGCCATCCGGTGATGCCTGGCGTGCTGATCCTTGAAGCCATGGCTCAGGCCGCCGGCTGCCTGGCCCACCTGGGCCGCCAGGCTGAGGGCGCGGTCGACCAGCTGTATTACCTGGTGAAAATTGACAAGGCGCGCTTCTCACGCATTGTCACCCCGGGAGACCAGCTCATATTCGACATTCAGCAGAAGCGACTGGTCCGGGGCATGGGGCTGTATGTGGCCAGCGCCTCGGTCGACGGCAAGACCGTGGCCAGTGCCGAGTTGCTGTGCGCAGCCAAACCCAACCCTGCGGCATGATTCACCCCAGCGCCATCATCGAGGACGGCGCCCGGATTGCCGAAGACGCCAGCATAGGCCCCTTCAGCATCATTGGCCCTGAGGTGGAAATTGGCAGCGGCTGCCAGATCGGACCGCATGTAGTCATTACCGGTAAAACCCGGCTTGGCCGAGGCAACCGGATCTTCCAGTTTGCCTCCATTGGGGAAGAACCCCAGGACAAGAAATACCAGGGCGAGGTTTCTGGCCTGGAGATTGGCGACAACAATACGATCCGGGAATACGTCACCATCAATCGCGGCACGGCCGACGGCGGCGGCTTGACCCGTCTGGGTAATGACAACTGGCTGATGGCCTATTGCCACATCGCTCATGACTGCCAGGTCGGATCGCACAACATCATGGCCAACGGCGCTACGCTGGCCGGCCACGTTATCGTCGGCGATCATGTCATTTTCGCCGGCTACTCCGGCGCACATCAGTTCTGTCGGATTGGCGATCATGCCTTTCTCGGCATGTACGGCGGGGTGAGCCAGGATGTACCTGCCTTCGTCATGGTGTCAGGCCAGCCGCCTCGCCCGCGCGGCGTCAACAGCGAAGGCTTGAAACGACGCGGCTTCAGTGCCGAACAGATTCGCAACATCCGCGAAGCCTACCGTGCCATCTACCGCAGCGGTCTGAAGCGTGATGAAGCCCTGGCCCTGCTGCGAGAGCGGCTGCCCGAGCAACCCGAGCTTCAGCCCATGATCGAATCGGCAGCGGCCAGCGAGCGTGGCCTGTTGCGCTAGTCCGGCATGAGACTGGTCCTGAGTGCCGGCGAGGCATCCGGCGACCAGATCGCCGCCGACCTGGCTCGCGCCCTCGCCGAACAGCAGCCTGACCTGGAAATGGCCGGTCTGGCCGGCCCTCGCATGCAAGCTGCCGGCGTCACCCCCTGGTATGGTCTGGACGCGCTCAACGTCATGGGCCTGACCGAGGTCATCGGCCACCTGCCGCGATTGATAAAGCTGCGACGCGAGTATCGTCAGCGGATTCTTGACTGGCAGCCTGATGCCTTCATCAGCATCGATGCGCCTGACTTCAACCTGGGCCTGGCCGGGCAGCTACGCGCCCGCGGCCTGACCACCATCCACTATGTATCGCCCTCTGTCTGGGCCTGGCGGGCACACCGGATAAAAAAAATCGCCCGCTCGCTGGATCTGCTGCTGACCCTGTTCCCGTTCGAGCCCGAGCTGTACCAGCCGCATGGCCTGGATGCTCGTTTCGTTGGCCATCACTTGGCCGATGAGCTCAAACAACAGCCCGAGCGGAAGGCGCTGCGCGACCGTCTCGGCGTAGCTGACGATCAGGCCATGATCGTGCTGCTGCCCGGCAGTCGCGGTGGCGAAATCCAGCGCCATGTCAACTTGCTGGCCGAAACCGCCGCCAGACTGCGCGCGCGCTATCCCAGCGCCTTGCTGGTCATGCTACTGGCTAACCGCGACCACAAGGCACAGGCACTTGCACTGGCCGGCAGCAGCCTGGCAGGCAGCCAGGTCACCCTGGTTGCGGGCGAGACTCGCCTTGGCCTGACGGCGGCAGACCTGGCCGTTGCCGCCTCCGGGACGGTCACCCTGGAGTCATTCCTGGTCGGCTGTCCGCAGGTTGTGTACTATCGTCTGCCCGCTGCAACCTACTGGCTGGCTCGGCTGCTGCGCCTGGTCCGAACCCGACACGTATCGCTACCGAACATCCTGACTGCTCAGGAACTGGTGCCGGAACGCCTGCAGAGCGCAGCCACCGCCGAACAGCTTTGTCGCGACGCCGTCGCCTGGCTGGAGCAGCCCGACAGGGTCCGGGCTTACCGCCAGTCTGCATCCGAGTGGCGTCAACGGCTGGGGCAGGATGCCGGCGATCGCGCAGCATCTGCCATTCTTGAAAAGCTCGGCCATGGATAAGGCTTTTCAGCGGATAGCCGGTGTCGACGAAGCCGGACGTGGCCCGCTGGCTGGCCCCGTGGTCGCGGCTGCCGTCGTGCTGGATCCCGCTCACCCGATTGAAGGTCTGGCTGATTCAAAGAAGCTGAGCGCCGCCCGGCGCGAGCAACTGGCCGAGCAGATCTACCGGCAATCCCTGGCCGTGGGCATCTGCTGCGTGGAAGCCGGGGAGATCGATCAAATCAACATCCTCCAGGCCACTCTCAAAGCCATGAGCGGCGCGGTCGGCCAGCTGCGTCCCCCGCCCGACCGGGTGCTCGTCGACGGCAATCGCCTGCCGAGACTGGCCATGCCCGCTGCCGCCCTGGTCGGCGGAGACGGGCTGGAACCGGCAATCAGCGCCGCCAGCATCATTGCCAAGACCCGGCGCGACGCCATCATGCTGGACTGGCATCAGCGATACCCCGTGTACGGCTTTGATCGACACAAGGGCTATGGCACGGCCTTTCACCTCGAGGCACTGGCCACCCACGGTCCCTGCCCTGCGCATCGACACAGCTTCCGACCGGTCTCCCAGACGCAGCTATTCTGAAAGCAATCAAAACTGTCAAGTCGAAATTTGCACTTCATCACATTTTGATCTAACATTCACGGGTGGGGCTGTAATCGCTAAATTGAGAGGAGAAACAATCCATGTCGCGAATCATCAAGGCCGCTGGCCTTTTTGTTTTACTACTAACATTCGCACCCGTATGGGGCGCCACCGGGGTCGCCTTTGTTCACGGGACCGGCAAGCAGACCAATGCATTGAACGACTACTGGACGACCAGCATGGTCAACTCCGTTCGCCAGGGTTTGCCCAATCAGAACAACTACGTTGTCATCAACTGCGACTTCGAGCAGTACATGTGGGATTCACAGGCTGCCGGCTGCCTGGCGACACACCTGCATAACTTCATCAACCAGCGCGGCATCACCGACCTGGTCGTACTGACTCACTCCAACGGTGGCAACGTAATGCGCTGGATCATGTCAAACCCGACCTGGGACAGCCGCTATCCGCAGATCATCCAGCGCTTGCGTTGGGTCAACGCGCTGGCGCCGTCCAGCCTGGGAACCCCGCTGGCCGATGCCGTCATGGCCGGCAACGTGTTCGAGGCCTCGCTGGGCTGGCTGCTGGGCTACCAGAACGATGCCGTGCGCATGCAGCAAACCAGCTGGATGCAGCATTACAACAGCACCTGGCTGCTGGGCACGGCCGGCCGCCCCAACCTGCCCAAGGGTTTCTGGAACGTGGTCGGCACCGACGTTCATGCTGCAGTCTGGAACACGGCTTCCTACTGTGGTGGCTATCATTACCAGGTCGGACTGGCTGTCACCCAGTGGTGGCTGAACAGCTGCTCCGACGGTTTTCTTGAGTGCTCCAGTCAGAATGGCGCCGGCAACCTGTGGTTTTATGACCACTGGCGTACCGACCGCGGCCGCAAGCTCTCGCATCATCAGAGCCGCCGCGACTGCTTCAATCTTGACGTCATTCTGCGCAACGACCTGTAATCGGGAGAGCACATCATGAAAAAAGTACAAATTATTGCCGCCCTCAGCCTGATCACCGGTTCTGCCTTGGCCGCACCTGCCGTGGAATGGCTGCCTCCCGCTAGCAGCGACCTGGTCGCCAGCGGGCTGTCTGCCGACATTGGGCAGCTGCCAGCCAGCCGCCACAGCGAATCCAGCCCGGTCAACTTTTCCTGGGCGATGAGCACAGACAGGGATCCCACACCGCAATTGCAACGCGCAGAAAGTCGCCAGTACTGGGTCGATGTGTCGGGCAGCCAACTGGCCGAAGGCATCGATTTGCCGCTGACCGCCCCAGGCGCCGTGATTCGCGTTTCCGCGCTGGAAAGTGGTAGCGAACTGCAGCTGGACCCGGCTCGTCTGCAACTGTCTGTTGACCGACAGGCGCTGGATATTGCCAACCTTCAGGATGTCTCTACCGGCGCCATCATGCAGCGTCAGGGCATGTCAGTGCCTGAGGACACCGTTGCCTTCCGCTTGCCGTCCGATGTGGATGTTGCCCGGCTGAACGTTCGCCATCCTGGCGCTATTGGTGACCAGGCCCTGGTGGTTCATGTGTTTGAGCCGAACAGCCCCTGGGTGGCGGAAATGACCGCGCCGCGCACCAACTTCCTGGCCGGTCAACCGATCGAGTTTGGCCTGAACCTGAGCGACGGCACGCACACCTTCACCATCGAGCAGGTCGATGCCATGCTGGTCAGCCCGGATGCCGACCAGGTCTGGTCGCTCAGCCACCACGCTGACCGCGGTCTCAACGGTCAGATTCCGCCAGCAGGCCTGTCTGCTGCCGCCGGCCTGTACGAAGCTCACGCTTACATCGAACAGCAAATCAAGGGCATGGTGGTCCGTCGCGATGTCAAGATCGCATTCAGCGTCGCGCCTGCAGCCGGCCGCTTCACCGGACATGCCAGACAGACAGCCGGGTCAGTGCTGGCACTGGATCTGGGCGTCGAGGTGATTGCTTCCGGCCGTTATCAGGTCAACGGTGAGATCTTTGGTACCAACACCTTCGGCCAGCTGCAGCCGCTGGCCTTCGCCCAGTCTGCCGCCCTGCTGGAGCCCGGCAGCGGCAGCATTCGTCTGGAGCTGGATGAAAGCGTGCTTAACGGCAGCGGCCTGACAGCGCCGTTCGAAGTGCGTAATCTACAGTTGTTGGACCAGGGTCGCATGTTTTTGCTGGAAGAGCGTCAGCGCGCTATCGTCATCCAGGGTCAGGACCAGGCACCACGTCGTGACTTCCTGATCGAACGCTGACTCGGTTCGGTAAGCTCAAGCGCCAAAGGCCAGCCCACCGGGCTGGCCTTTTGCTTTATCCGAAACGGAGCCTTTCGCTGGTGGCCGGCTAGCCGGTGATGAAACAGCCAGCCTCGATGTGCCTGCCCTGATTGGGATCCGCCTCGACCAGATCATCAACCCGTGCCGCAGGCGGCCCCTTTTCCAGCCAGGCGGCCAA